>JAEZDX010000169.1 GCA_023417975.1 Bacillota bacterium | reverse complement strand
CTGATGCACCTTACGGTATGTTATTCAAGGATAAAGCAGAGTTTGTAAAGGAGCAGCCCGGTGGTTTAATGAAGTTCCTTGTTAAGCAGTATTTTAAGTAAATGTAATATAAAATTAAAGAATTCGTATGTATGAAACTTAAATGAAGCATTATAGGAGGAACGACATGAAAGAATATAAAGACATAGTATACAAAAAATTGAAGACTCGTAATCTGTACTTAGATATATATCTTCCTGAGGATAAAAACCCTCCTTTAATCATGTGGATTCATGGTGGAGGTTGGAAAGAGCTTAACAGAACCTGGAACCTTGCCATGCCGCTGTTAAACAAAGGGTATGCGGTTGCTGCAGTAGATTACAGATATTGTGACGAAGGAAAATTTCCAACGCAGCTGTTTGATTTAAAAGATGCTCTGCTTTATCTAAGAAATAATGCAGATAAATATGGATATGATGCCGGAAAGATAGCTGCGGCAGGGGACTCGGCAGGAGCACATCTAGCCACAATGCTTGGGGTATCTTCCGGAAATAGAAATTGGGAAACTGCTGAGGGGGATTACAGTTTGCAGGCAGTTATTGACATGTGTGCTCCTACGAATTTGCAAAAAACCTTTGTTGATAATCAAGAAGAACAAAATAAACCGGTGGATGAGCTTCTAGGTGCAAAGGCAACTTCGAAAACGGGATTGAGCTTGGCAGCGGCTGCAAGTCCCCAGACATACATTAATGGTAATGAACCACCCTTTCTAATTCTCCATGGTTCGGAGGATCCGGTGGTTTCTCCTGAACACTCCAAACATCTGCGAAATGCTCTGGAAAATGCGGGAGTGCCTGTGATGATGTATCTGATTCCGGGAGCAGTGCATGCTTTCGGCGGTAAGCTTGTAATAGAAATAATTTGTGAATTTCTCGATTACTATTTGAAGGGTATCAAAACTGTTGAAACACCGGAAGTTAAAAGATGCCACTGCAGAGAGATACCTTATGTTAATGTATAGAAAGTATGCTAAATAAGATGAAGTACTATTTTATATAAATAAAAATACAACAATTGACCATATGTAAACAACATGTAACTATATGTGAAAGCGTCAATATGTGATTTAATATTTATGTAGTGCAACATTTGTACAGAGGTTGACTATAATAGGTTTGAGTACCTGGTGTGAAGTTTAAATAATAATTATGGATGGTGATACATATGGAAAAAATACGATTAGGCGCAACACCACCTATGGGGTGGAATTCATGGAATACATTTACCTGGGATATAAACGAACAACTCATTAAAGATGTGGCTGATATTCTTTCAGCAGAGGGATATAAAAAGGCAGGGTATGAGTACATTGTTATAGATGACTGCTGGAGTTTGAAGGAAAGAGATAAAGAAGGAAGGTTGGTAGCTGATCCTGAGAAATTCCCAAGCGGAATGAAAGCACTTGGAGACTATATACATTCTAAGGGCTTAAAATTTGGTATGTATTCTTGTGTAGGAACACATACGTGTGCAGGATACCCAGGAAGCTTCGAACACGAATTTCAAGATGCTGAATCATTGGCAGAATGGGGAGTAGACTATTTAAAATATGATTACTGCTTTAAGCCAAGACAAATGTCAGGAGAATTACTTTATAAAAGAATGAGCATTGCTCTTAAAAATTGCGGACGTGATATATTATTTTCTGCCTGCAATTGGGGAGAGGACAATGTTTATCAGTGGATTCGCGAATCCGGTGCACATATGTTTAGGTCTACAGGTGACATACAGGATAATTGGGATTCCATAAAGAAATTAGCTATATCCCAGCTTGATAAAGAATGTTATACAGGAGCCTATTGCCATAATGATATGGATATGCTTGTTGTCGGTATGTATGGCGGAAGTAATAACGGTTGGATTGGTGCTCAAATTGGCGGCTGCAGTGATAATGAATATAAAACGCATTTTTCCTTATGGAGCATTATGGGATCACCTCTCATGAT
The DNA here is from genome assembly GCA_023417975.1 of Bacillota bacterium. GTDB lineage: Bacteria > Bacillota > Clostridia > Clostridiales > Clostridiaceae > JAEZDX01. The sequence goes on along the minus strand of JAEZDX010000169.1, from coordinate 5,163 downwards.
AGGCTGTGATGTGAGAAACGCCAGCAAAATTACAAAGGATATTTTATTAAATAGTGATTTAATTGCCATTAATCAGGACATAGAATGCCGCGGGGCTTATAGAATTAAACCGGAACCTCAGTGGTTTCATACAGAAGATGTATTTATGCTAGTTAAGGTGCTGACTGATGGAGATCTGGCCATAGGCTTTTTTAACCTTAGTGATACTCAAAGGGAGTTGTCACTACAGTTCTGGGATATGGGACTCCCTTATGCTTCAGGTTTTTCATTATCCATGTATGACTGCTGGGAGCATAAAGAATTAGGTGTCTTTAAAGAAAGATTTGCTCCTGTAGTACCCGCTCATGACTGCATAGTTGTACGTGCAAAGCTGGTGAAATAAGTGGGAAACAATAAAACCTGCATGGAATGCGGAGTTGATCTCAAAGGGGACGATATAGCTATATATATGAAGCTTATCTCCAGAAATGCTAAAGAATTTCTATGCATAGATTGCCTTGGAGTAAAGCTGAAATGCGGACGTAAACCCATTGAGGAGAGGATTAAATACTATAGGGAATCAGGAAATTGTACGTTGTTTCGCTAATATTTAATAAGAGAGTACCGGATTCATGAAAGGAATCCGGTATTTTTTTTAGTTAGGCTTTTTTAATAGTCATTTACCATATATTTGGGAGGTAATAAAATTTTCAGTATATTCACTATAATTTATAGGGTTGAGAAAAGGTACAGCTATGTTTATTATATAATTAAGTACATGTAATATATATTTATGTATACGTTTTAATGATTATTAATGATGGTTTGAAGCTGTCTCCGAGTATTGTTACAATATAAATATGAGGTTACTACTATAAAAGAGGTGCTAAAAATGCAAAAAAGTAAGCTGCTACTTACTGTAGTCTTGTTAACTGCCATGTTCGTAAATGTGTCGGCATGTGATTATAGTAAAGGAGAACAAAATATAGAAAATATAAGCATTAATTCTGAAAAAAGGTTCTCAGACTTGGTTTACCTGAGTGATTGGCAGGAAGATGAGCTGAGAAATTCGGATAAGCAGACGGCCTTGAGTGCTGCAATTAAAAATTATGAAAAGAAATATAATAGCAAAGTCACAATCTTATACGCCCCATACTCAGAAAAGCAAGGTAAACTTGCATCAATGATGGTGTCGGGAAATCCTCCGGATATTTATCAGCCAGTAGATGGATTTCCTCAATTTTCACTAAATGGATATGCACAGCCTATAGACGATTTAATTAACCTAAAAGATCCTATGTGGAAGGATGTAAAAGATGCGTATGATGCAATAGAATGGAAGGGAAAGCATAACTTTGTTGTTATAAGTAAAGGTCCGGTGGATGTAGTATGGTATAACAAAGAATTATTTAAAAAATATGGTTTAGAGACTCCTTATGATTTTTATAAGCAAGGAAATTGGAACTGGGATACTTTTAGAGATTTAGCAATAAAAATGACTAAAGATACGGATGGTGACAATAAAATTGACATATGGGGAATGTCTACCGGACCTGAATCGATTATTGCCTCAACGGGAAATGATTTGTTGAAAATTAACGGAAAAGCCGGTGTAATTGAAAATAATCTAAAAAATCCAGATGTAATAAATGCATTGAGATTTTTTCAGGAAACTGGTCCGAGTAAATATAATATTATACAACCGGATTTAAATGGATATATGACAGATTTTTCAGGAGGCAAGATTGCAATGTGTATGGGTGCTATATGGGCTGACACAGTTTGGTGGTCAGACATGATGAAAAAGGGGCAATGCAGTTTTGTGCCTGCACCGAGATATCCCAAATCATATGATTATTATGTGGGAGGCGGTGCTAATATTTGGATGATACCAAAGGGATCGAAAAATACTGAAGCAGCAGCGGCATTTCTGTCGGAATTAAGAGCTGCTGAATTAGATCCAAATATTCAAAAGCTTTCAGAAGAAGCTAATATTAGTGACAGAGGCTGGAAAAGCCAAGAGATAGAAATGAGTAAAGAACTTAAGAAGCTTAAGTATGTATATAGCTTCTTTTCAGGAGTGGGCAATATAGGAAATGACAGGTGGAGGTTCTGGTCTCATATGAGAGTTGATGGTGTATCTGCAGAAAGTGAAATAGAAAAGCATTATGCACTTTGGAATAATGAAATTGATATTGCAACGGGAAAAACACAACTTAAGCATAAAGAAGTGGATGCCTATAGAGGACAACCTAAAATTGATGGGGAAATAGAAGATATATGGAAGGAAGCACAAGAAATATCAACAGACGGAGAAAAAACTACTTCTGATATCGCTACAGCAAAGGTGAAGCTGCTGTATGATACGGATACTATATATGTATTGGCAAAAGTAAGTGACAAGAAAGTAATGACAGAAAATACCGATCCATGGGAATGCGATTCTATAGAAATATATATCGATGAGAACAAATCTCAGGGGAATAGCTATGACAGTAATACGGTGCAACTTAGAATTGGTGCTGACGGAGTCATGACGGGCGATGGTCCTGCATGGAATAATAGAAGTACTGCATTGATTTCAGCCGTTAAAAAGGTAAGCGGCGGGTATGTTGTAGAGGCTGCATATAAATTTAAGGAAGCAAAAGCAAATCCGGGAATTTCCATGGGATTTAATGTTCATGTAAATGATGCAGAGTTATTTGGAAAGAGAAAAGGTTATTCTTCTTGGAACCCTGATCAAGATTCTTCCTACAATAACCCAAGCAGGTTTGGAATAGTGAATTTTAAATAGAAGTTATTCGATTTGACAAAGAGAGTTTTGCCATGTTTCTTGAATAAATGGCAAAAAAATAAAGGTAATGAAAATGGCAGAGGATAAGTAATCCTCTGCCATTTTTAACTTAATTTATAACACCTATATTTTTACGTATTTATACTATAATCTTGCGGGATGAAAGTAAACGATATACAAGATATAATTATTTTGCGATGAAAATGGTTACAGGAAATGATATCATTTGTTATTACTTTTGAAAAGGGTGTATGAAATGAGATTAAGAAGCAAGAAGATTATTACCATTCTAATTACTATTGTAATGATTACTGGTTTTGTTCCCGGAAATTATTCAAAAGTTCAAGCTGAAAATAACTCACAGGGAGATACAGAGAAGGTGCTAAGCGGCTTTGTTAAGGAGAACACCTACGATAAATACATAGATAAGCATAAAGACGCTCCAAAACCTGAACAAGAAATTACAATAAAAGGGAGCTCCTACAAGTCGGCTAAGGATGCCAATGTAAGGATTCAAAGCAGCTTAAACGGAAAAAGCGATGTTTTGCAATGGGATAATGAAAGCGGATATGTAGAGTGGGAAGTTAATGTTCCCGAAACAGGATTTTATAATATCTCTCTCAGCTATTTACCACTGACAGCCAAAGGAAGAGATATTGAATTAGGAATATATATCGATGGAGAGATTCCTTTTGATATTGCAGAGAATTTTCATTTTTATAGGATATGGAAAAATAAGACGACCATACAGAGGGATAGTAAAGGAAATGATATAAGACCGAAGCTTGGTGAAACTCCACAGTGGATAGAGGAAACCTTCAAGGATAATGATGGATTGTATAATGAACCTCTTCAGTTTTATTTTGAAAAAGGTCAGCATAAGGTTGGGCTCAAATGTATAAGAGAAGCACTTGCCATTGATTCTATGAAATTATTTCAAGTAAAAGCTAATCCATCCTATAAGGAAGTTTTGGATGATTATAAGGCAAAAGGATACAAGTCAGGTCCTGATGGTTTTGTATATAAAGTCCAAGGAGAAAATACCAATACAGTTTCCCATGGAACTTTATATCCTATGTATGATAGATCAAATGCTGCCACAGAGCCCAATGATCCTTCAAAGGTAAGGCTTAACACTATAGGTGCCGTAAACTGGAAGTATCCGGGTCAGTGGATAACTTGGAAGGTTACAGTGGAGAAGGATGGACTATATAATATTGGCATTAAGGCTCGTCAGAACTTTGTAAGAGGAATGAATTCCGTAAGAAAGTTGTACATTGATGGAAAGGTGCCCTTTAAAGAGGCTGAAAATGTTAAGTTTCCATATTCGGCAAATTGGTATATGAAAACTGTTGGGGATGAGAGTCCGAATCAGTTTTACTTAACTAAAGGTACACACGAAATAAAACTTGAAGTGAGCCTTGGAGAAATGGCGGATACTTTAAGAAATGTAGATAACGATGTATATCAGCTTAATTATTTGTATCGAAAAATTATAATGATAACCGGTGCTTCACCGGATCCATATAACGATTACTATCTTGATGAAGAAATACCGGGCTTGATGGATGGCTTCAAAACAGTAAGTGCTTCAATGAAAAAAGAGGAAGCCTTCGTATCAAAGTTAACAGGAGGAAGCGGATCAGAAGCTTCTTATCTGGAAGAGGTTGCTTCACAGCTTGAAAGCTTTATAAAAGATCCGGATTCAATTCCAAAGAGACTGGACAAGTTTAAGTCTAATGTGAGTGCTCTGTCTGATTGGGTTTTGAGACTGAAGGAACAGCCGCTTGAAATTGATTATCTCGTAGTAGCTTCATCACAGAAGAGTTTTCCCAAAATAGGAACAAGTTTATTCAATAAAGTATCATTTTCAACGAAAGCCTTTATTAATTCTTTCTTCGAAGACACTAATTCTGTAGGTAGTGTTTCAAATGATGAAAAAACAATTAATGTTTGGGTTGGAGCAGGAAGAGATCAAGCAAATATTATAAAAAGCATGGTTGACGATCTGTTTACTCCAAATACAGGTATAAATGTTAACTTAAGTTTGGTAGATACCTCAAACAACACTCTAGTACAGGCTACGTTAGGAGGTAAAGGACCGGACATAGCAATGCTCATTCCAAAGGAAACACCCGTGAACTTGGCTATGAGAGGAGCTTTGGTAGATTTAAGCAAATTCAAGGACTTTAAAGATATAACGAAGAGGTTTCAAACATCTGCTATGATACCTTATGAATATGAAGGCGGTTATTATGCCTTACCGGAGACTCAAAATTATAATATGTTGTTTTATAGAAAGGACATATTTCAGGAATTAGGTATTAAAGTTCCGTCAACCTGGGATGAATTCTATTCGATAATACCTATAATACAGATAAATAATATGC
>JAEZDX010000166.1 GCA_023417975.1 Bacillota bacterium | reverse complement strand
GGTCAATGTAATGTAAGTGTCTGGAGTGAAATGGTGTCGGTTTCCGCAGGAGACTGGCATACCGTGGGTCTTAAATCAACCGGCACTGTAGAGGCTGTAGGTAATAATCGGTATGGACAATGTAATGTTGGAGACTGGAGCGGCATAGTGTCGGTTGCGGCGGGTTATCTTCATACCGTGGGACTTAAGTCGGATGGAACGGTGGAAGCCATTGGATTAAATAAGCATGGCCAATGCAATGTAAGCGACTGGCACAATATTGTGGCAATAGCTGCTGGGAGCAATCATACCATAGGACTTAAAATTGACGGAACGGTGTCTGCTGTTGGTTGGAATGAGTATGGCCAATGTAATGTAAGTGACTGGAGGGATATTGTAGCGGTTGCGGCGGGCTGCGCTCATACTGTGGGACTAAAATCTGACGGCACGGTAGTTGCAGTTGGTGATAATGAATATAGCCAGTGTGATGTAAGCAGTTGGAGAGACATCCAACACCATGATGATTAATTTTTGGCATTATACTATAGCTGATTTGAAGTGAGCTTCAAGTCAGTTTTTTATTAACATTAAATATTAATTTTAGTAATAAGTTTGGCCATTTCTTCAACGCTCTCCTTGGTATCATTATTTAGCCATTCTATTAAAACACTATAGAGGCCACCGGATGCGTATCTTGTAAGATAATTACTATGCGGTAAGTTATTAATACCTATACTTTCAAAAAAATTAAATAAATAACAACTTAATCTATCATATAAGATATATATTAAACCCGCTTTAATTAGTGTTTTAATGAAATTTTTTCTCTCCTTAAAGTAAGAAAAGTAAAGTAATGCAACATCATATTTTTCTACGACTTTTGAATTTTTAATTTCATTCATAAATTCCTCGAACATCTCGTCAAGATAGATGATAATGATATCTTCTTTAACATTATAGTTTCTATAGAAAGCCATTCTTGACACTCCTGCCAGATTAGTTATCTGTGTTATGGTTACATCATTAAATTGATTTTTTTCTAATAATTTCATCAGTGCAGTGAATATACTTTCTTTTGTGATTTTTTTTTGCACTTCGGTATAAGAATCGGACATAACAAAATCCTCCTTTTTGTAACAGACGACCTTGAGAATATTGACTTCAGCCAATTAGCATTATAATATAAGAACTAATCAGTTACAAGTGTAACGTTACAAATATAACGGAAGACAAAAAACTTATCGTAAAATAAACAGATTTTATCTTAAGTAAAACGAAACAATAGCATATATACAGAAAACAGGTTTTGTAAATAATTTATATGATAAGGAGTTGTTATAATGGCAGAAAATATGATACGTAATTGGACAGCAGCAGATATCCCCTCACAAAAAGGTCGATCAGTTGTTATCACAGGAACCGGTGGAATTGGCTATGAAATAGCATTGGAGATGACTCGTGCAGGAGCTGAAGTAATAATGGCCGGCAGAAATAAGGATAAAGGAGAAGAAGCCATAAGCAAGATTAAAAAGATGAATCTTGCTGGAAATATATGTTTTGAAAAACTTGACCTAGCAGATCTTGCATCTATAAAAGCATTTGGAGAACGGATAAGGACACAACGTAAAAGTTTGGACATTCTTGTAAACAATGCAGCAGTAATGAATCCGCCTCAGCGTAAGGTTACAAAAGATGGATTTGAACTACAAATGGGTACAAATTACCTTGGACATTTCGCGCTAACAGCATATTTGCTGCCTCTTCTGCAGAAGGGAAATAAACCCAGGGTGGTAACTATGAGCAGTATAGCTCATCTCCAAGGAGTTATAAACTTTGAGGATCTTCAATCAGAGAATAACTACAAACCGATGGCAGCTTATTCTCAGTCAAAGCTTGCATGCTTAATGTTTGTATTTGAACTACAACGGAGAAGTGATGCAGCAGGATGGGGCATTATCAGTATGGGTGCACATCCTGGAATATCAAGGACGGAATTGATCCCTAATGGTGCTGGGAAGAACAGCGCGGCGGGAATAGTTAGACGTCTATTTGGTCCCATATTATTTCAGCCAGCAGCTCATGGAGCTTGGCCGGCACTTTATGCTGCCACAGAGGAAGCTGCAACAGGCGGTACTTATTACGGCCCTTCCGGATTGAAAGAGACAAGAGGGTATCCTGGGATAGCCCAAATTGCACCGCAGGCAAAAGATATTCAGGTTGCCTCAAAGCTTTGGGAAGAATCTGAAAAACTGACTAAGGTAAAGTTTATTTAATCAAAACTTAAGCAAGTAACTACATTCAATACAAGTAGTAATATTTGAAAGGAGAGATTATATGAACAAAATTCTTATTTACGCCGCATATGGTTGGCTAGCTTTTGTTGGAATAATGCACATAGTAGTTGATGTCGTTTTGCAATATTTACACAAAACCCGGATATCTAATGCGGAAACAACTTTATATTGGGGATTGAATATCGCTTACGGATTGGGACAGATTGTATTTGGATTGCTTGCACTTTTAGTTGCTAGGTATTCTTTCGAAGTTCTGAAGCAATGGCCTGCAATTATACTGAGCTTACTTGCTGGGGTAGCCTGGTTAGTATTCGGATTTTTCTTTATTGAGTATAGTCAACCTAAAATTATGATTTCCATATTTATTGTATTTCTTATTGCTGCTACAATTTCAGCTAAATTCACTTATAGATAGATTAGTAGGAGTGTGAAGTGGGTATAGATTTAATAATTGATGAGAATATGCATGGTCATGCTGAAAAAAGTGAGAAATTAGTTCCTGTTCATTTGGAGCATTGTTATTTTGAAGAAAGTGGTGCTATTTTTTCACCACATTGGCATGAGCAGCTCATATTGATATACCTTAAGAAAGGGACATTAATATTAAAGTGCGGAGAGCAAAAGCTTATAGTGGAGAAAAATTCCATAGCTGTTGTAAATCCTAATGAGATACATTCAGGTGAAAATCCGGAATCAGCTCTGGAATACTATTTAATGAAAATTGATCTTTTGTTATTGCTGGGAAACCAGCCCGATTTACAGCAAACGATGTATACTGAATTGCTTTTGAAAAATCATGTAGTGTTTGAAAATAAGATTTCAAATGACTACAGTCTTCTTGAAAACATGAAAAACATTATTAATGAATTTCATCAAAAGGATGAGGGATATGAGCTGGTAATCAAAGGGTTGAGCTTTCTAGTATTAACAACTCTTTTGCGTAAATATACAAAAACAGTACAAAATCAATTGGAATTGGATTTACAATATAGAAGATTAAAGCAAATAAAACCGGCTATTACCTATATGGAAAACAATATGTGTGAAAAAATAACATTGAAACAGCTTGCGGAAGTTACAAGCTTAAGTACTAGCCATTTTACGAGAATTTTTAAAACTGTATCTAGGCTTTCACCAATGGATTATTTAAATCAGATGCGAGTTCAAAAGGCAGCACACCTTTTATTAAAAACCGATAAAACGATTATGGAAATTGCAATGGATATTGGGTTTAATGATAGTAACTATTTTAGCCGATTTTTTAAGAAATGTCGTAATGTAACCCCCAGTGAGTTTAGAAAAAAATATGTTAGAGAAGCAGATAGGTAGAATATTGCTACTAGAATATTTAAATTTCTAAAAGAACCTCTCATGTCAAAGTATTTAGCTCATGGCTTTATGATAAGCCATTTGTTTAGCTTAAGTACATTGATATGATAGGTTTTTTTGATTTAGTTGCCTATTTAATATATATTCATTTTAATTATATTTATTTCTTTAGGATAAGATTGTGCTATATCCTGGCTGTAATATACATGTATATAAATTTAAACCATGATAAATTTATTATGAGTCTAATAGAAAATAAAAAGAAAAGAGGAATAATAATGCGTATATTTATAACAGGTGCTACAGGATTTGTCGGTTCTGCAATTGTAAAGGAATTATTAAGTGCTGGACATGAGGTACTAGGTCTTGCACGCTCAGATTCGGCAGCGAAGTCTCTTATTGCTGCTGGGGCGCACGTACATCGAGGAGAACTTGAAGATCTTGAGAGTCTGCGCAATGGAGCGGCAATTGTGGATGGTGTAATACACACTGCTTTTAACCACGATTTTTCAAATTTTAAGAACAATTGTGAAGCTGATAGACGGGTTATAGAAGCACTTGGCTCTGTGTTAGCAGGATCACATCGACCTTTGATTGTCACTTCTGCCATTGGCATTCTTCCACAGGGGCATCATGCAACCGAAGAAACTGAACCGATTTCAGGACCTAAAGCTCACTTTCGTGCGGCTTCGGAAGAGGCATCACATAAGATTAGTAAGAGTGGTGTAAGAGTATTGGTAGTACGTTTGTCTCCTACAGTTCATGGCAAAGGCGATCATAATTTTATTCCTACATTGATAAAGATAGCAAGAGAAAAGGGAGTTTCAGCTTATATTGGTGAAGGTAATAACTGTTGGCCGGCAGTGCACCGACTTGATGCAGCTCAACTCTTTAGGCTTGTACTTGAGAAAGGCGCAGCAGGTAGTAAGTATCATGCGGTTGCCGAAGAGGGAATTCCCTTCAAGGAAATTGCCGGTATGATTGGCCGTAGCTTAGGCATACCTGTTGTCAGTATAGATCCACAAGAGGCAGTAAAACATTTTGGATGGTTTACGCACTTTGCAGCTATGGATATTTCGGCTTCAAGTCAGCGTACAAGAGATCAGCTAATGTGGCATCCCAAACAACCGGGACTCATTGAAGATATTGGTCTTTCACATTATTTTGAAGCTTGATGTGCGTATGGAAGAAAAAGAGATGATAGATAA
>JAEZDX010000143.1 GCA_023417975.1 Bacillota bacterium | reverse complement strand
ATATCTCGGCCCACTCAAAAGCCATGTAGCTGAATATGAGATTATTATATAGCCTAAAGTATAGACTGAATATGATAATCTCATCTTATTAATATTATAAATAAGTAAAGCAGCCACTAAAAAAAACAATATTAGCTGAGGTATCCATATACCTACGCTGGTTTTCCATTCCATATAAAAAATATTCAAATAATGCTTTTCCATATTTCCTGCAAAAAATCCAAAGCTCTGATGCCAATTTTCCTTCTGATATTGTAAAAACTTAAACCAATTACCCGTTACCCATTTATTCAAAGCCAGATACAGAAAATATCCTAAAGGTACTAACGCCAGGCTTAATATTTCCTTTATTTTTTCTTTGCAGCTTACGTTAAAGCCACGCTTTGCAGATCCTTTAAAGATATTATTTTGCTCAAGGATTTCTATTAATATAGGAATAATTAACAGCACCCCTTGGTTCCTCGTAAGTGCCGACAACATACCGAATATTCCGCTTATACAAAACCGTCTTTTTCGGGCATAATAAAAACACATCACCGATAAAGCCAAAAAAAGACTTTCAGTATATACTATGCTGAAAAAAAATGAAAATGGAAATATCAATAAGTACTTAATTGTTCTCCTTGCAGTTTTACTGTCCTCATATTCAAGTTCAACAAGCCTATATAAATAGTATAGACTCAACAGTGCGAAAAAATTTGACACAATGATTCCGCATAAGAAATAGTCATTAATAATAAAATGTATTATCCTTATCAAAAGCGGATAAAGCGGAAAAAAAACGATAAAATATCTTTCATCTCCACTAGTTAAATAACCGTTTGCTGCTATAGACACATAATGCGGCGAATCCCATCTATACCAAAGCTCCTTTAACACGTCTGTAAAAAACGGTGTAGTATTCGTTTTATAGACATGAAAACAATATACAGCTATGAAAATCACTAGTCTTGTTGCTAAATAGCAACAAGCTATATATATTATTACCTTATACGTTTTCTGCTTTTCGATTTTTATATTTTCTGCATAATCATTAACAAATTTTGTATTGACAGTCTTCATTATTATTTTTATTAAACTAATTAAAACTATTATAAGTGCAAAATATTTAACTAGAACTCCTTCATTAATTATGTGCTCTATTCCTTTTTCGCTCATCAATGTTCTCTCTTTCGTATTTTATGACTATATTATTCTACATTTATATATTTTATCCTTCAAACGTTTTATATGGATTATACTCAACATAATTTTTTCTTACACGCTATGACTAAATCATTTGCAGCCTGCATTCCGCTTTGCAATGCACCTTGCATCCATCGATGAACAGCTGAAATATGTTCTCCTGCAAAAAATACTCTTTCATCATATTCAGGAAGTGTCATGCAATATGAAAAAATTCTCTTTTGCTCTGGTGTAAAAAAGCAAAGGGACCCTCTAAAGGCTGCTTCTTCATCCCAATTTATTGTTTTAAAGTCTTCAACAATAGAATTAAGATATCCTATGGGTAAGCAGTGCACTTTCTCTATTACCCATTTAAGCTCTTCAAATCGTTTTTTTTCCGGGAGATTAGTCAAGCGTATAGCATCTAAATTAAAATTATAGGAGCCTAAAAGAACTCCAAATGTATTAAAGGGCAAAGCTTCAAAGGGATCTTGTCCTGTTTCACATGGCTTCAAATACTTTATGTGGTCAGAAGGATACCAGATGGATGCATTTGAGAGATCAGTTATAGATCCTCCGCCAACAATACCTTGCTTTTCCCAAAAACGTTCATTGCAAAGCATCAAAGTCCTTTGGGATGTACAATAATTAACTTCTCTTATTGCTCTCATCTTTAACTCACTAAATAAAGGATTAACTTTTACATTTCTCAATGAGGAAAAAGGAATGGTACAAATTACAAAGTCGAATTCCTCATTTATATTGTCATTATTTTGGCTGTGATATTTCAGTGCTACTTTTTTATTAACAGGATTATACAGCATCCCATCAACCCAACTTCCTGCCTTCCAAGTAACTTTGCCAACATCAGTAGACGCAATTCCAGTGTATTCATCAAAGGGTGCCGGATTCATCAGAGAGTTATAGAATGACAGTGGCAGTCTTTGCATGCCTCCGGGTATTTCATATAGATAAGATAGGCTTACAGGATAGTTCTCTTCGATAAAATCTATATAGCTGTTATATAAATTTCCTTTAAGCAGCGGACTGAAATTTGAAGTAATATTTATTGCAGACTGACTGAGTCCTGACGTTTCCATCATCTTAATGCTGCTGGTAGCATCCCAAAAATCAATTTTTCTGCTGTAGCTTGGCTTAACTTGAATTATTTCGGCTCTTTCCTCCGGTGTTGCAAGCAAAATAGGATTTTCAATACCTTGATCTAGTAGCTTTTGCCAGCTTAAATTTCTCTCCCAGCTCTTCATATTATATTTAGGATAGATATATTTCATAACATTAATTCCATAAGGATCATTTCTCACACTTACATTGCTTAAGCAAATATATGCATTATTATTAACTTGAATAAAAGGTCTTGTTGGCAATTTGAATAAGTTCAAATAATGCCAAACAGTTTCATGAGTAACAGGAATTCTCATAGCCCCCAGCTCACCATATAAGGATTTATCTCTATCAAAATAATACGTGTAAATTCTGCCTCCTACTCTATCTTTCAACGCATCCAAAACAGTAATATTAAAGCCTAGTTTTCTAAGTTCAAAGGCTGCCGATAAACCTGAAAGCCCTCCTCCAACAATTCCGACTTTTAGGTTCTTAAACTCGCCGGGGCTGGCATAGCTTGTTATATCAGGAGGCGGCGACATTAACTTCCTAATAAATGATAAATCTTCTGTTCTTTTAAGCTGGCACAATGCATAATATGCCAGCGCATACCTGTCTGCATCTTTTGGATTATTCGGTTGTATCGGATAGTAAGAGTACTGGCTGTTTAACATCATTTTACATTATTACTCCTATATTTATTTCATACTATGTACTATAGGGTTCCAAGATGAAAGCTTTACTTATACAAATAAAAAGTTAGTCTGCAAAATAATAATATGGAGTCTTCATCCATTTATTATTTTGTATAAGTTAAGTTCTGAAGTTGTTTTCCCATATATATTCGCATTTTTCAGCTCCATGTAACAATATAATAAAAAAATGAATAATATGTATATATAAATATTATTTAGAGCACTACTCCCCTTATTTAATGATGAATACAAAAGCAGCAAGTTATATTTTGTACACAGTGAGGAGGTTTTAATGTGGTAAACAATATTGGTTATGGCGGCGACTATCTTTCAGGCTTTGGCGGAGGTACAAATTGTATATGCAGCTTCCCGACACTTGTAATTTTGATTCTTATTGTACTGCAATTCTCAAGATGTAACTATAACCGTTGTACAAACTACGATGATTAATTTATTCAGTTAATTAACGAATGTGTGTTAAATATTAAAAACGGAGGTTTTCAAGAATGAGTAGATATAATTACGGCTTTGGATGTAACCAAGTTGGAAATGGAATCCTGTTTATAATTGCTATATTTTTCTTATCCTGTGCAGGCTGTGGCACCGGTAGCTGCGGACCCGTAGGTTGTGGCACAGGAAGCTGGGGAGGTAATTTGGGCGGAGGCTACAGCGGCTGTTGTTGTCGTAGATGCTGCTGTAGTTGCTGTTAGCAAATCATATACACTGTAAAATATATGCAGTCATTAGTATAAATAATACAAATGACTGCTTTATTCTATAATTACTATCTATGAATAATTTTTTCACATAAAAAAGACTGTTCCGTAACTAACGAAACAGCCATTAAATTTTTTAGTTTTTTGAGTAGAACTCCAACACTTTCGGATACTTTACCTCAATGGGAACTTCCTCCGAATTTGGAAGCCTTGTGAGTCTTCCTGAAAAGGCAGCCTTATCCTTTTCTATATAGGTCACGGATGGTACTATATTAGTAAAATTAAATGCAAAAGCCTCAATTTTTCTGGACTTTTCTCTTAAGGATATTTCATCTCCTATGTTAACCCTATAGGAAGGAATATCAACTCTGCTTCCATTTACCAGTATATGCCCATGGTTAACCATCTGTCTTGCTTCTCTTAATGTAGAGCCAAAGCCCAATCTGTAAACTAAGTTATCTAATCTTGCCTCAAGAGTTTGCACCAGAACATCCTCTGATTTACCTTTTGATTTTAACGCTTGAAAAACAACCTTTCTAAATTGTTTTTCAAGAACTCCATAATAAGCCTTAAGTTTTTGTTTTTCTAGCAGCTGCTCTCCATATTCCGAAAGCTTGCGATGTTTCACTCCTCTATTTAATGCCTTTGGATGTCCAAAAACATTTACTCCAAGATGTCTTGCCAATTTGAATCTAGGTCCTATAAACCTTGCCATATTATTCCTCCTAATATTTTGGAGCCTGCCGCTCCAATAGTTTATGCGGTAATAATTTGGCGCCAGTCAGCCGTAATTAAAGAATATCACATATAAAGTTAGATGTAAATGATAATGTTTTTCATTTACCCTTTCATTTATTTCAAATTCTTAGGTTCCTCAAATAGTCTTGGAAACATTATATTGTTTTCAACATGTATATGCCTAAAGGTATCATCTTCCAACTCTTCAAGCAGCTTGTAAGTCATTCTGTAACTGCTGCAGGCATCCTGAGGAACGGCATAATTGTTTGTAATTTCTCTCAATTCCCTAAGTATTGAACCGGCGCCCTCATGTTCCTCTTCCAGTTCTTTAATGATTTCAATACTCTTATGGAGAACTTCTTTATTCACCGTCTTTTCATATTGAATAATCAAAGGGAATACTATTTCTTCTTCTTTTATAAGATGCTGTTCCATTTCCATCTTCAAGCTGTGCAAAAGCTTGTGAACCTTAGATAGCTCTGAGTGATTTATACCGTGAACTCTCAGTATCTTTGTTGTGAGTTCACTGAGGCGGGGCAGCGCTTCATTCAAATATGCGTGATGCGTATTTATAACGTGTTCTATAAGCTTTGAATAAGCTTCCGTGGACCAATCCCTATCTTTTATTTCTTCTAATACATATTTGTTATAATCTTCATTTATCTCATCTATTATTTTCTGTCCATTAAGCTCCTGCTCATTAACCGCTTCCCCCAGTAGGCGGTCTCCTCCGCAGCAAAAGTCTATTTTATTCTTTTTCAAGGTTTCCATTGCTCTTGGAAATTTGACTACAATTTCACCTATTTTTTGATTCAAGCTAAACACATTTTCCATCTCTTCAGCCTCCATTATAATTAATTTTTATTTTTACTTTACTCTAAAAGCACCAAATAATTCTGTGATTCAAATCAAATTCTAATTTGATTGGCATCATAGTTAAACAGTACAGTACATCATATAATTAGAGCATCAACAAAGCAGATCCGCAGGCTGCAGAAAACTTTATAATAGAGGAGAGATTATAATGAATAATAAAATACAAATTGCTAAGAATTCATTCTGGGTTGGTAAGGTAGATAACAGGCCGGTGCCTTTTCACAGGTTAGTGCTGGAAAAAGGAACAACCTACAATTCATATCTTTTGGAAACCGAAATGCCAACACTTATAGATACTGTAGATATTTCTTTTGGCGTTGAATTTGTGAAAAAACTTTCGGAGCATTTTGACTTAAACTCCTTAAAGTATGTAGTTATAAATCATGTAGAGCCTGACCATGCAGGAGCACTTCCTGCGTTGATGAACAAGGCTAAAAATGCTGTCATTGTGACTACCGAAAAAGCAAGAGAGCTTCTTAACGGCATGTTCAAGCTTAACAACAGAGAATATCATATAATCAAGGATGGTGAAACTCTTGATATCGGGGGGAAAACATTGAAATTCTTTGAGGTTCCATATCTTCATACAGAAGAAACTATGATAACCTATTGTGTTGAAGATAAAATATTATATTCTTGTGATATATTCAGTACACATTTGGCAACATACGATTTGTTCAATGATCTTGCTAAAGAAGATATAACTGAAGACTTCAAGGTATATTATCAGCTTATAATGAGCCCTCATAGGCCATATGTAAGAGAAATGCTGGCAAAATTAAAAACTCTGGACATAAGCACTATATCTCCATCCCATGGTTTCATTTTAAGAGAGGATGCTCAAAAGTTTATCGACCTTTACGCAAGTATGAGCTTAAAAGATATAACTAATAAAAAAGCTCTAATTCTATATAGTTCTATGACAGGCAACACCGGCAAGCTCGCCAACGATATATATGAAGGTCTTACAGAGTCCGGGATAGAGACAAGAATAGTAAATGCGAAGAGTTCTTCTATTGATACAGTAAAGCAAATTGCCGCAGAAAGCGACTTAATTATAATCGGAAGTTCCACTAGATATGGCGATATGATAGGTAATATAGAAGATTATTTAAAAGAAATTGTAGCCATGGAT
>JAEZDX010000083.1 GCA_023417975.1 Bacillota bacterium | reverse complement strand
TTCCATAGTCATTACTTCCTTTCCATATTCATTTTACTATCCCAATGAAGTTATAAAAGCCTTGGGAGCGTACTTGCTCCATGGCTCATAAGATTTATTGTAAGTCTCTTATTTTCACCACTGTATGCAATTTTTAGAGCTTCCTCTAAGGTTTCGGTGAGAATAATTTTCGTATTTTTAAGTAATGCTGCATCAATTTCCGAAACTAAAATTAGTTTATATCTCTCTGCTGTATCGCAGAAAAAGTATCCCACATATTTTGAAATTGTGTAATTTTCTCTAAGATCTTTTTCTCTATCAAGCATATTGTCAAAATTAAGAATCATATCCTTAATATCTTTAATTTCTCCTATACCTTCGCTGCATTGTGTGAGGACAATGATAGTTCCCCCCTCAACCACAGCCTCTTTTGCATTCATCAAGGTTTTAATAGATTGATAAAGATTTATATCCTTAGGGTAACCTCCGGCACTGGCTATTACTATATCGGATTTCTTTTTAATATTAACTCCATCAATGCTGTCAACCAGCTTCCTTCCGGCTTCATGCGCAGTTATATAATTACCTGCTACCGCTCCGGCTATGTTTCCATCCGGTCCCATTATTACATTGAACATGAATGTAGGCTTCACCATAGCTGCTGCTTCCATCATGTCATTGTGAACGGGATTTTCCTCAATATTTCCTGAGCAAACGCTATCTCTTGCTCCGCTGCCAAGCCCTTCATTTAAGGACAGTTTATGATTTAAAGATATTGTTTTAAAGGATGAAATACCGGGAAGAATTGACTTTTTACCGCCTGACCACCCCACAAGAAAATGATAGATAATTGCACCGGTGATCACTAAATGGTCACAGTCAACAGCCTTTTTGTTCACTATGACAGGAGTTCCATAACTTGTATCCCCCAAATACACCATGCTATCCTCATCAAAGCAATCGTGATCATATACCTGAAACCTTTTTGTAAGCTCTTCTCCAAGCAGTATTTTATGTTCTTCTCTTGTTTGCTTTCTGTGTGTACCTTGAGCAGATAAAAATATGATATTTTCATCCTTAACACCGCCTGAGTTAAGCTCTTCCACAATCTTATTTAAGAATTTGTGCGGTTTTTGCCAGCTTCTTGTTATATCGGAAATCACAACACAAACTTTTTCCCCCTCTTGTACAATATCTCTGAGTCTTTTGCTGTCTATCGGATTTTCCAACGCCTCAGATATAATCTCATCTTCTGTTTTTTCGTTTTTGAAAGTATTGCTTTCAATTGTCTTCAGTAAATTACCTTCTTCAATAAAAGCTTTCATGATACCTTGTCCATATTCCATTTCAATTTCCTTCATTACCAGCCCCCCAATAATAAAAAACTGTCAACATATTTTAGCATTTATTGATAAGTTTATAATGTTTACCATTAACCATTAATATAATACTATTTTTAGCAATAGTCAATGTATGGCAGCCTGATAAATGTAGCAAACTATATGATACAAATTCAAAAATATTAATATACAACATTTAGATATCCATTTATGAAAAACACCTATAAGCAGCTTTTTGTGACTTACAGGCGTTTCTCATACTATTTTAACTTTTTAATCCTACTTTTCTTTTTCGTTGACAATGGCCATGCAAACTTGATCTTTCCATACACCATGAACATTTAAGCTTTTAGGTGAATAACCCTCTTTTGTAAATCCTGCTTTCTCCAGAACTCTTATGGACGCCAAGTTATCGGGCTCCGCTCCTGCATAGATTCTATGAAAATTAAGTTCATTAAAAGCAATATTTAAAGCAAGTGTAACAGCTTTAGTTGCATACCCTTGTCCAGTATACTTTTGAGAAAATTCATAGCCAATCATGGAACTTTGTAGTGGCCCTCTTTCAACAAAAGCAAAATCAATAGTTCCTATGAGTGTTTTTCCTTCAAGAAATACACCATAACAATAATTCTTATCATTTTTTCGTTCTTCTAATAATCTTATTATTCTTTTATTGTGACCCTCTAAAGTATAGTAAGATTCATCAGGCTTTATGGGCTGCCATCTCTCAAAATACTCCCTATTTTCAATATTCATATTAAGTAATGCTTCTGCATCCTCCAAAGATAACTCTCTAAGTACAATATCTTTCATTCTAATTATCCTTTCTACTAAATTAATAATTTGTGATAATTTATATCCTTATGTCATTTTATTAATTTTTATTTATTTCGACATACAACGCGCACCCCTGGGGTGCTATCCGAATATAATATATCAACAATAAATAAAGATTAAAAGGAGGTTTTTATATGAGTCAATTCCATCACAACTGTTGTTGCAAGCCAAAATGCTGCTGCGACGACTGCTGTGTTTGCTTATGCAATCCTTGCTTCTATCAATGTTCTTCCAATGGATGTAATTGCGTATGTATAGTTATTCTGATTGCATTAGCTTTATGGGCCTGTAAGACAAATTGTTTCGATGATAATTGCTGCAAGCATTGCTGCTAAAAGCATCCTTTTAATTTCATTTCTATATAAGGGTAGTAAAACCAACTACTACCCTTATAATATAATACCATATTGATAATAATTCTTCATTCCTAAAACAACATTTATATATATTTATTCGTCAAAATACGCGTACCCCTGGGGTAATTACTCTCCTCTTTCAACGAATTCACTGTAAAGCTCACCGCTTCTATTCCTTTCAAAATATGAAAGTATATAGTCCGGTTTTACTGCTTTACTCTCTACTTGCCCTAGCACCACGGAGTAGCTGCTCCATGAATAATCCTGAGGATTCTTCACTATATTTGCCCTCACCGGGTTTAAATGTATATATCGGCTTGCAGTAAGCAGCTGCATGTCATTTTCAATTAATTCAGCATAATACCTGTCTTGAAATAAATGTCCCACATATTTATATTTATCGTTAAACCATTTTGCATACATTGCATTTATTCTTCCAATAAACCGACCAATGTGAGAGTCATTTACTTTCACGAGAATGTGTACATGATTGCTCATGAGACAATAACATATTATATTGTACATGTCCTTGTAATATTCTAGGCTCTGTTCAATTAAAGATAAGTATACTTGAAAATCTTCACTTTCTCTAAATATATTGTCTTTATGATTTCCTCTTGCAGTTACATGATAAGCCGCACCTTCAAACCAAATCCGCGCTTTTGTTCCCATATACCATTTCCTCCCAAAAAATCTATAGCTAAATTTTCGCCATATTGTAATTGATATATTCTCTCATTGAATAAAAAAACAAGGCCATTATGTACTAAATAACATAGCGGCCTTGTTCGACAAAATGCGCGTACCCCAGGGGTGTTATTATTTCCAAGCAGAGCTGGAAAGTTTCAGTTCATTTTTGAAGGTTGAAAGCTTAGTATCCTTATTTATTAGTATGCATTCAATACCAACCATGTCAGCCCAATCTGCCAATTGTTCTTCGTCCACATAGAAAGAAAAACTTGTATGATGGGCACCGCCTGCCATGATCCATGCTTTGGCGCCTTCCTTCAATGACGGCTGAGGTCTCCAGAGAACACTTGCTACCGGAAGGTTTGGCATATCCTCTGTCATTTCAACACAATCAACACTATTTACAATTAATCTGAATCTATTGCCCATATCTATCAAGGAAGCTGCTACAGCATCACCTGAAGCACCTTTAAACACTAAGCGTGCCGGGTCTTCTTTGCCGCCTATACCCAGAGGATGAACTTCAATCACCGGTTTGGTTGCTGCAAGAGTTGGGCAGATCTCAAGCATATGAGCACCAAGAATCAATCCATTTTCGGAATCAAGATTATAAGTATAATCTTCCATCAGTCCTGTTCCATTTCCATCTGCCATGATTTTCATTTCTCTTACCAATGCAGCTGTTTTCCAGTCTCCCTCAGCACCAAAACCATAGCCTTCAGCCATCAAATGCTGTACAGCAAGTCCCGGAAGCTGCTTCATTCCATGAAGTACCTGGAAGTTGGTAGTAAATGCTGTATAACCTTTTTCATCAAGAAATGTTCTCAAACCAATTTCAATCTTCGCTTGTTCACGAATGGAGGCTATAGGAGCCTTTGGATGGATATCATATAACTTCGAATATTCTTCCATGAGTTCGTCAATCTGACCGTCAGTTACTTTGTCCATAGATTCAACCAAATCTCCGACTCCATAGTAATCAACAGTCCACCCGAATTTTATTTGTGCTTCTATTCTATCTCCATCAG
>JAEZDX010000059.1 GCA_023417975.1 Bacillota bacterium | reverse complement strand
TTGTGGAAAAGCTGAAATATGATTTTCACGAGATTCAAAAGACACAGCAGATCCGCTCGGATTTTGTAGCCAACGCTTCCCACGAACTGAAGTCGCCGCTTACTTCCATTAAAGGCTTTGTTTCTCTGCTAAAGGACGAGAATCTGAGTAGGGAAGAACGGCTTCACTATATTTCAGTCATTGAAGCTGAAAGCAAGCGTTTGTCAAAACTTAGTGAAAATCTACTGAGACTTTCCACTTTGGAATCCGAATATGCTGCATTTAGGCCAAAGAAATATTCTCTCAGCAGGCAGCTAAAAGACGCAATACTTCTATTGGAGCCCCAGTGGTCGGGTAAAGAAATAGAAATTTCGTTGTGCGGCGAAAAAGTTGATATCTTTGCTGACGAAGATTTAATCAATCAAATATGGATCAATCTTCTTAATAACAGCATCAAATTTACGCCTGACAGAGGCAAAATTACTGTAACTATATCCGAAGATAAAAAGCAGGTCTTTGTGGAGATTTCCGATAGCGGCATTGGAATGACTGAAGAAACTTTACCTCACATTTTTGAACGTTTTTATATGGCGGACAAGGCCCGAAGCAGAAGTGCAGGGGGCAGCGGACTTGGACTTTCAATAGTAAAGAAGATAGTTCAGATTCACTACGGTAATATAGATGTAAAAAGTAAGTTTGGGGAAGGTACTACTTTTAAAATCTCAATTCCTAAGAATATAATATAAGTTATTGTTATAAACAAGGTGAGAATGGCCTATTTTAGCTGTTCTCACCTTGTTTATCTATATAGAACACACTAAAAGTCTTACAATGTGTTGAGTAAAAATATTCAATCTTTAAGGATTTTCTTGGAAGGTAGAATGTAATAGACTTTATGTGTTCTATATATGTCAAATAAATTATGAAGCTTATGGACCTGTTTAAATTAAGTTTAAATTCAAGATAAACTGTATTTAAAAAAGAATAGTAATATGGAAACAGAAACATGGGAGGAGAGGTAAAAGGGTATGACAGAAGATGTATGTACATTTGACAATATGATTCAATCTTGGGGATATAAATTGACGAATCAGCGTCAAAAAGTATTGGAAATTATAATTAAAAACAGACATAGGCATTTAAGCGTTGAAGAAATATATGATGAGTTAAAAAAGTCAAAGCTTCGCATGGGTTTGTCCACCGTTTACCGCAATATAAAATTATTTGAAGAAATAGGATTTGTACGTCATATAGCTACCAGTGACGGAGAATTGAGATACCAAATAATTGATCCGGAAGAAAAAAAGGAGCATCATCATCTTATTTGTGAAAGCTGCGGAGAAGTAATTGACCTTCAGCTTTCCATGGACATCCCAAGATACTTACTGGAGCTTTTTGAAAAGAGAGTATTCTTCGAAAAGGGCTTTACGTTAACTCATCAAAAGATACAGTTTTACGGAAAATGTAAAAAGTGTTCAGAAGAGATAGATAACAAAGAGAGTGGTATTTCCTAATCAATTATAGAAAGCAGGTGCAAAATGTTAAAGAATATATTGTCTCATTTTAAAAAAAGTGCTGATGAAGAACTTAAAAGAAATCCGGTTATAACTCCGGTTCGATATGTCATTGATAGTGATAAATGTAGAAGCTGCGGGGGATGCAAAAGGAGTTGTAAGGCAGGGGCTATCAGCGGAGGACGCGGTAAAGCTTATGTTATCGATGAACAAAAGTGCGTAAAATGCGGAACATGCATGAAACGGTGCAGGGCTAGTGCCATAAAATGCAGTTGAAAAAAGAAAGAGCCGTAGTGCGAGTAAGGTAAACGAAATGGAAAGCTCTGCCTCTAAAAGTGCCATACAGAGCCTTTACTTCACATATCAATTGTAGTATCATTAGCTTTGCGATTATAAACAATTAAAAAGCAAGAAAAACTTCCGCATAGGATATTATTGAAGTATAGAGAATAAAATCTTTGTGGGCAGGATGAGGAGGATATATTATGAAAATTTCAAAGAAAGATGCGTTGATGTGGTTTGAGTTCTTTTCCATATTGCCCGAGGATGAGGAACCAATGACAAAACAGCAGGAGATTATTTATTCTACCTTTGCACAAATTGAGGCAGCCATTGAAGATAGAAATGATAAGCTGATGTCTGAAATCGGGGACTTGAAAACTTTAGCCAATAGAACTTTTTATGTAGGGAATGAAAGTAAATTTTCAAAAGGGTGTCGTTCTTGTCTAACGGGCACAGGGCTAAGTGCCATTAGAAAAACGAATAAATGCAATATAAAGTGTAAATTCTGCTATAATTACGGAGAGCTGGACAATGTACCGCCTATTGGAGAAGGTATGTGGGAAATTGGAGGCACAAAGTTTTATGAGAAGGATATCGACTTGCTGCTTTCCATTGGTGAAAAGCCTACAGGTATTTCCTACGTTTATTTAGAGCCCTTTATGGAAATAGAAAAATACTATTCGGTAATAAAGAAATTTAGTGATGCTAAAATACATCAGCATTTATATACAAACGGAACTTTAGCTACGGAAGAGAATTTGAAAGCATTAGCCCAAGCCGGTCTTGACGAGATACGTTTCAACTTAGGTGCCACGGATTGTTCAGATAAGGTTATTGAAAATATGGGAATAGCTAAAAAGTACATTAAAAATGTAGGAATTGAAACACCTATGACTCCTGAGTTTTTTGAAGACTTTTTTAAGAAAAAGATAGCGATTTTGAACACGAAACTAGATTTTATAAATTGTGCAGAATTGCATTTAAATGAAAATAACATAGATAATTATTATGGTGATAATATGTATATTTCCAGGCATGGCTATATATCTCCAACTTGGAGCAGGGAATTAACTTTGAAATTCATGAAGATAGCAGATGAAGAAAAGTGGGATTTAGCAGTGCATGATTGTTCAAACTTTACAAAGTTTGCCAGAGGTTTAAATTTGAGCAGCAAAGAAGGTAAATGGTTTGGTGCCAGTAATTATGCCTGTGAGTTCCAAAGAGTTCCATACGAAGTATTTTTACCTATTTTACGTGATGACAATTTTAAATTTCTTAGTGAAGAAGAACTGCCTGAAGGTTATAAACCGGGAGAGCTAATTTTATAGAAAATAATCCTACATTGCATTACATGGTAAAAACTCAACAGGATTATATTACGTTCTGATTACACGGGAAGTAAAATATTTATGGGTCAAGACGCGTCTATGTTTGTCCTTGATTCTCGGAAATAAGCTAGGATTTATGTAAAAAGGATTTCTAAAGTAGAAATTATTCTGTAATGTTTTATAAACAGAGTAATTCAACTGAGGAGATCCTTTTTTATGCTGTAACGTAGACTAAGTTTTGGAATTAAAAAACATTTTATAATATGACAGCATGTTGTCATACTATAAATGATATTCTATGCACATGCAGCAGAAGGAGTCTATACTTGAATTTATAACTTAAGTGAAAACACTTAAAAATGCTGCAATACCTCTATAAGCATTATTTTATGTGTAAGAATATTTAAATTTCTAAAAAAGTGTTCGGAAAGGTAGGAAAATATGAAAGACAAAGAAATGAACTTAAGTGAAATAATTGAGCGTTCCAAACGAATACGAAATAATTATCATGAGTTGGAAAAGCAATATCATGGAAGCAAGTGGACGGTTGAGGAAGACGCACTTGCATTTTTAACTGACGCTGCACTTGTAGGACGGCTGACTATGGCTCAACAAAAGCGATGGCCGGTATCAGGTAATGAAGCGGTAGAATTGGAGCATAAACTTAGTGAATGTATTTGGTGGTTGATTGTTCTTGCAGAACGGATGGATATAAATATGACTAAGGCATTAGATGAATTTTTCACCGGTCTTGAGAGGTAAAATTAAATATTGAATAAAAGTCAGAAAGGCAGCCTGTGAGGGCTGCTTTTTTACCCTAGACATATCCAGAAGAGGCTCAGATGCGAAAGCGCCAATAGGCGATTTTTTATGGAAAAAGTAATAGCAGAAGGTAGGTGAAGTTGAGTAAAAAAATAAATGTGAAGTTATCTAAATATTGCATTATTATCCACATGATGGTAGAATTTATCCATGCAATGTAAATTATGGAAGTCATTTAGCAAAAATGACTTCCATTAATTTAAATAAATATTCTAAAAGGGGGCAAAACAATGAAAAAATCTAACAAACGCTTTCTTTCTCTGTTTGTTGCTTTAGGACTGGTATTATCATCAGGACTAAATAATGGAATAGGGAAAGTAAAAGCTGCAGAAGTGGGCTCAAAGGTTTCAGTGACAAAAGCAGCCCAATCTGCCGGCAGAGAAATGTCTTCCAGCGATGGACAAAACTGGAGAAATCAAAAGTATGGCAGCCCGGGTAATTTTGATGACAATAAGCCGATTGCTAATCAAAACGAGAATGTAAGAATCATAGTTCAATTGGAGGACAAGCCTGCTGTTGAAAGAAAAAATGCTAATGTCAGTACTGTAAAAGCAGCTCAGGAAGCAGTAAAAGCACAGGTTAAAAGTAAAACCGGAGCAGTAGCCAGAAATACATATGGGTATTTGGTGAACGGTTTTAGTACAACAGTTAAAAGAAGTGATATTCCAAAGATTGAAGCCATACCGGGGGTTAAGAAAGTAACTGAAGCTAAGGTTTATTATCCTGATCTTACATACGCAAAATCTCTTACTCAAGTATATGATACGTGGAAGGACTATGGCATTAAGGGAGAGGGAATGGTTGTTGCAGTTATTGATACCGGTATCGACGCCAGCCATAAGGATATGAAATTATCCGACCCTTCAAAGGCAAAGATAAAGGACATAAAGAACAGCAGTGAATCAGTATTTACGGCAAAGGTTCCGTATGGACACAACTTTGCAGACCAAAATGATGTAGTTAAGGACCTTACTTCCAGTATGCACGGCATGCATGTATCCGGAATAGTAGGAGCAAATGCTTCAAATCAGGAAGTTTTGGATTCACAAGGAGTTCAAGGTGTAGCACCGGAATGCCAGTTATTGGCTATGAAGGTGTTCTCCAACGATCCAAATAACACCGGAGCTTATTCCGATGATATCGTTGCTGCAATAGAAGATTCAGTACTCCACGGAGCAGATGTTATCAATATGAGTTTAGGCTCTAATGCTGCGTTCCAGGATCCTGATGATCCGGAGCAGAAGGCAATAAAAAATGCTACAGATAAAGGTACTTTAGTAGTTGTATCAGCAGGTAACTCCGAGTATTCAACATACCCGTACAAAATAGCGGGAATGCCTGATACGGGATTAGTTGGAGCACCAGGACTTGCACACGATTCTCTTCAAGTAGCATCCTATGAAAATACAAATGTAACTTGTCCTGCTTTATCATATACAAATGGGACTTCAAGCGGAGCGATGTGTTACTTTACATCTGAAATAAGCCCGGTTGGTGTATTAAATGGGCAATATGAT
>JAEZDX010000045.1 GCA_023417975.1 Bacillota bacterium | reverse complement strand
TTCCATGAGAGTAGTTGCAGTACGACCGGATAAAGTATTATACACTGACATAAGTGCAACGCCTATTTTGGATGATAAAGGTCACATAAATTCTGCTGTTTTATGTGTACGTGATGTAAGTGAAGATGTCAAATACGAAGAATTGCTAAAATACCAAAGAGATAATTTACTGAATATAATAAATAACCTGGCTCTTCCTGTAATAAGAATATCTTATCCCGATGGAAAATTAACTGAAATAAATGAGAAGGCAAATACTTGGATTAAAGCGTTGGATAAGGATAGTCATTTAAGCAAAATAAAACTTGGGGATAATCTTTTCAATACATTCCCCAGCGTATACCAAACGGTCTCTGAGCTGGATAATGAAAGGTTTAATAATGCAAGAACTTCCACTGTCATACATAACAAGAAGTTGAAGCTCAACGGCAATATACATTACATAGACGTAATTGTGCAGCCTATTTGGAATTGTCAAAATACGGTTGTTGAAATATTACTTATGTGCATTGATCTTACAAAAGAGGTTGAAGAAAAGAATGCAATGGAGAGACTTATGAAGCTCCAAGAAGAATTTTTTTCATTCATATCACATGAGTTTAAAACACCAATTAATATTACTATGACGGCAATACAGGCTATGAAATCAATTTGCAAAGACGAATTAAGCTCAAAAGCCTTTAAATACATTAACAAGATAAATACAAGCGCTCTTCAGCAGCTGAGGCTTGTAAATAATTTACTCGATATAACAAGGGCAGAAGCAGGTTATTTGAAGACTGAGAAGAGAAATGAAGATATTGTTAATATGACGAAGCTAATTGTGGACTCTGTAAGCTTATATGCCAGAGAAAAGGGCGTAGGTCTAAGATTCGTTACTGACTTGACGGAACTTGTTATAGGTATTGATGATGAAAAATACGAAAGAATTCTACTAAATTTGCTTTCTAATGCTATTAAATTTACTCCAAAAGGGAAGACCGTAACCGTGAAAGTAAAAATTAAAAACGATTATCTGTCTATAGCAGTAAAAGACAATGGAATAGGTATTCCGGAAGATAAACAAAGGTTCATATTCAATAAATTTAGCCAAGTTGATAACACCTTGATTCGTAACTCCGAAGGTACAGGTATCGGTTTGTGCTTGGTAAAGCTTTTAGTTAATATTTTAGGCGGAGAAATCTACTTAAAAAGTTCTGTAGGTAAGGGCAGCACCTTTGAAATACTTCTGCCTATGGGTACAGTATCTGAAGAAGATAGTTCTTCATCGTCCTTTAATTTATCCGATGACAGATTAATTCAGGCAATAAATGTAGAATTCTCAAATATTTATGACTACTGAATAATGTAATAAAAGGTGTCCTACGCTAAGTTTGTATCCAAGCGTAGAGCACCTTTTATTACATTTTATTCACTTCTATTTTAATCTGAAGGTTTTAGGGGCTACCTTATATGTCATAATAAGTGCTACTACTGTATATACTGCTGTTACTGCAATTACTCCTATAGTAAAATAATAGGATGAGGTTTTAATTTGAAGGCAGCTATAGCTTATTATATATATTATGGCATTCACAATCTTGAATAGCGGACTTTTCACAGTAAGTTCAGCAGTGTACGGCTGTATTACATAATACATGAAAAGATGATGTATTGAAAAAAAACAGGCAAGGCTTATTATGCATAGAACCAACGGCAGCAGCTCCAAAAGTTTTCCGGGAAAACC
Organism: Bacillota bacterium; assembly: GCA_023417975.1. Taxonomy (GTDB): domain Bacteria; phylum Bacillota; class Clostridia; order Clostridiales; family Clostridiaceae; genus JAEZDX01. The sequence goes on along the minus strand of JAEZDX010000045.1, from coordinate 16,190 downwards.
GCTTAATGTTATTATTATGAGAATGGACATACTCAAAGCCAATGCCGGGATTATATTTAGCAGCACTACTCGCTTAAGTCTTGAAGTAAAATTGTTCAGAATTACCTTTCCCTCTCGGTAGTACGGGTATCTGAGCAAGCTTACATCACAATTGTAAAACATAGCCTTACATATTCTTTCACCTGTTGACATTGAATACATAACAAATACAAGCAAAGGGGTACTTTTTCGTATTGCACTAAAGAGTTCTCCTCTTAAGTGAGGTGCGAAAATTGTTAATGCAATGCCGATTAGGAGCATAACTCCGATGATTATAAGCCTTCTTTGTACCGGAAGAACCATTATCCTCCTATGGCGCAGGAAAAACAATGCATTTAAGTACTCATATCCTTCTTTATTGCTGTACTTGCTGCTATCCAGTTCTTCCTTCCTCATCTTTTTTTCATCCAATTTTACATCATTAAATCTTATGTCTGTTCTCAGAGCACCAAGCTTGAATACATTATCTTTAGTCAAAATGATTTTAGCTATAGGTATATATTTTTTATATTTATATAAGCATATAAAAGCAAGTATGCCTGCACAAATTATAAGAATTACTATAAACGGACTGAATATGATTGGCTGAAAATTTATAGTTTTGTCTAAAGCCGGTAGTGCATATGCCAAGCCTAACGTACCTATATAAAGAATAAGATTATATACATTTTTCTCTAACAGAATAATTTTTCTATGATCATAGACCCAAAGCTGAATCCATTCTCCTATAAACCTTAAAGCTATCAGCTCTACTATTAGCAGAAATGCTTTTAATGGCGAAAACCCGATTATGAGTCCAATGATTATTGTAGGAAGCAAGAAATGCACAAAATCCACTGAATTTTTGTAAATCAGCTCTGTTACATAGTATTCCCGGGCATCCACGCGCATAAGTGTAATCATATTAAATGCTTGCTTATCATACTTGTTAAATATAGTGTTTTTCATCAATGGCCCCAAAATAAAGCTTAAAAAGAAGAACATATGAAAGAATACCGGCATCATTCTCGCCTTATCTTCGGTAATCAAATATGCAGGAAGAATTATCATTAAACCTAAATACAAGGACTTTTTTATAAATCCCGTCAATACTCCAATTATTTCTCTGATTATGCCTATTATGAGCTTTGCATCTGTTTGCCTATACACCTTATCAGGTACTTTCTTACCTATGATTGGTATTCTTTTCAGAAAGTAAATGAACTGATTAGCACTCTCTGCAAAAGAAACCTTAAAGCTGTTTACAAAGGTTCTAATCATGAGTTTCCTCCTTTAAAATCTCAATTATCCTGTTTTCAAACTCTGTACTCTTTAGAATTTCATTATCCAGCTTTTCTAAAGAACCGTTGTTTAATATTACTATCTCATCACATAAATCCGTAGCAAGCTGAAGAATATGCGTAGAGAATATAATTATATGCTCGCTTTTTATCTGTTTTAATAAGTTTTTTATTTCAAGTGCTACAACTACATCAAAGGAAGTTAATGGCTCATCCAGTAATATTACCGGCGGTCTTGTTATTAGGAAGCACACCATTTGTATTTTATTCTTCATACCGTGAGAGTAGCCTCTTATTAATCTATGACTATCCTCTTCACTGATTTTAATTATGTCGAAATACTTGTCAATTGTTAATGGATCTTTAATCTTATCTTTGTTTATATCCATATAAAACTTTAAAAATTCATATCCTGTCAAAAACTCCGGCAGCACAGGTTCAGAAAAAACATATCCCACCTTCGAGTAATTTATGCCATCTTCAGCAGCACTGCCATCAAAAAGCTTCACACTTCCATTGTCGTAAGGAATATCTCCGCTGATACAATTGAATAGTGTAGTTTTCCCTGCACCATTCCGGCCCAATAATCCATATATTTTTCCTTTTTCAAAAGTACAGGATGCTTTTCTTAGCACCTGCTTCTCCCCATAGTTCTTTTCAATACTATCTAAAATCAATTCCACTATAGTAACCCCTCTCATAAGCTATTATTGTAATACGGTTGTTATATTATCTAACATGATTTGTGATTTATAATTGATGATATTATATGAACTAAAGTTATTCCAATCAGTGTTATTATTAAAAATGTAGTTAACGATATGGAAATATATCTTGACAATATGGTAGTCACACTTACATAGATGAAAGTTATCCAAAAACTGAAATATGCAGATTTATACCTTATAAATTGATTTCGTTCCTCAGTTTTTACTGCCAGCATTTTTCTTGTTTCGGGATTATCCTTTATTCTTAAGGTAAGCACTAGTCCCAGTATACCGGTTGGAAGAAGTCCTATGCAAATACCTTCCATCTCTTCTCTTAAAACATTAAAGAATGTCCCAGATATGAATACTGCAATTCCAATCACTATCATACTTCCATATATGACTGAACTCTGTTTTATATACTTTTGGGCGGCTTTATTCATAATAATCCTCCTCTTCCATAATGAATATATCCTCTATTGTAGTATTAAATACTCTGGCAATTCTAAAGCCCAATACAACAGATGGATTATACTTGCCCTTCTCTAAAGATACGACGGTCTGCCTTGAGACTCCAAGCCTTTCTGCAAACTCCTCTTGAGTGATCCCAAGTCTTTGTCTCAACTGCTTGATTCTATTTTCCAATGAGCTGCACCACCTTTGTAAACTTTACTTTACATTACTATTGTAACTATAGTTCGAATACTTGTCAAGTTTACTTTACTTTATTTTTCCATAATTTTTTTTAATCCGTATAAAAATAAAGGGACGCTGCTCTGTCACAGCTTCCCTAAATAGTTATTTTAAACTCTTTCTCACTATATAAAATCGATCTATATCCTTTTCTACCGTAAAGCCGGCCTTAGAATACATTGAAAATGGGCCATGATATTGCTGAGCATTGCTCAAATCTCCCTTCACGGGATAAGCTTCTATGTATTCATATCCCTTTTCAGCATAGTCGGAACATATTTTATTCAAAATAGCGCTAGCAATACCCTTTCCCCTGTATTGAGGGGCTACTATAAAACAAACTATGGAACAAGTTTTTACGGCTTTTGTATCCCAAAGTTCATCACTTGCCAATAACCTTTCATAGTTTGATTTGTCGTTAACGTTACACCACCCGATAGGCACTCCGTCATAAAACGCCAAATACCCTGTCAGCTTTCCTTCTTTAATCAAGCTGATGGCGTAATTTCTGTTATCCTCTTTAGTTCTCTTCATCCACTGCGCATTATCTGAATCGTGGTGATAATAGACACAATAGCAACCTGACCAATGTGCATTATCTGTAAAAGCAATATTATCAAAATAATACAGATAATCATCTAAAAGCTCCACAGTCAGAGGCTTGATTGTTACATTCATTCGTCACACTCCTATACCATATTACTCTTATTATATCATGTTTTTCTTATTGTGATAATATTTTCCTTAGAGTTACGAGCAGCTCCCCACTATTTTAGTCGCCTCAATTCTGTTTCTTCCATTACCCTTTGCACTGTAAAGACAATCATCTGCTCTTTTAATCAAAGTATTCATATTATCATCATCTCTTAACTCTGTAATTCCTGCGCTTATGGTAATAGGCATACACTCATATTCAAATTCACACTTGCTAATCTTACTTCTGATTCTTTCACATATTTCATATCCGGTTTCCAAGTCTGTATTCTGCATTAAAATAAGGAATTCTTCACCGCCAAATCTCCCTGTCTTTCCATTGCACTCAAGCTCTGTGCTCACCAATTCCGCTACCTTTTCAAGCACTTTATCTCCAATCAAATGCCCGTATTTATCATTAAACTGCTTAAAGTAATCTATATCGATTATAGCTATTGTAAAAGGATTACTATACTTCTTAGCTTCCTCCATTTCTTTTTTCAGCAGCATAGTAATATGCCTTTTATTGTAGACCTTTGTTAATTCATCTTTAATTGATTCCTCATATAATTTTTCATTCAATTCTCTTAATTCATTATTAGCCTGCTTCAGTTTATTCTGGGTAATTGTTAATTCTGTAGTATCATATAACAATATTAAATAGCCAATGGTATAGTTTCCATTACCCTTGATTTTGCTTATAGAACCATGATAATTTGATGTTCCTTCCTCAGTGCCATAATTAAATCGCATCTTTAAAGTCGTATCCTTCAATTCTTCAAAGTCGTAGTTTTTCACCTGTGTTATGAGCTCACTTATAGGTCTGCCTATAACATCGCATATATTTATATTAAAAATATTAACAGCTTTCCTATTCATATCCACTATATTTTTGCTGTCATCCAGTACTATCATAACATCATCCATGTCCTCAAATGCTCGCTCTCTTGCAACTAGCACAATATCAAGAAGTTTATATTTATATATTCCATATATGCTAATTATTAATGAACTGCAAAAAGAAATAGACGTAACGTCCAAATTATTATAAATATTTACATTTCCTACGTACAAAATATCCGTAGCTACTGGGAACAACATTGAAAACAGCATAATACCCGCCTGTTTCTTTCTGGCATATTGTTTTGAAAAGGCAGCATTGATCAATAGTGCTATGCTCATAAAATTTACAAAATAGTTGTACCCGGCATTAATCCACAGCCAGAACCCCTTATTAAATCCTAAAACATCATATTTACCTGCAGGCTTAAGGAAAAAACCATTGGCATACCAATTTCCATTTAAAGCAGTTAGAATAACAATGGAAGTAATAGCAGGAAAAATTATCAATAAAATATTTCGTCTATTAGTAAAGCTCCTTCTATCTGTCAGTTCCATTATGGTCATTAGCCAAAATGCCGGAATATAGACTATTATTGACATCTTGATACCAAACAAAATAACTTTGCTATTTAAGCCCATTAATAGTATATCCGTCGCATCCATAACATTCCATATAGCTACAAGCAGAGCGCAAACAATGAATGGCTTCACTCCTCTAACATACCTTTTCTTCATAAGAAAAACCGATTTAGCAGCCAATATTGCCGCTAAAATAAGTAAGATAAAAACATATAAATCCATGAAAATCCCCCAAGTGAGATGAATTTACGATTTTTTAGCTCTATATTGTTAAAAAGCTTTAATTACCTTAATCATAAATTCTTCTATAAAAAACATAATATGCTTAATTATACCATAAAATTATTTTTTCTTTTCAAATAAATAAAGAAATAGTCCTAAAACCATTTCTTCATTTTAGCAATAGATATTTTTATTTAAACGCAACTTTGCGAGATGAATTTATCACTGCAGCTGTAGCACAGAATATTATGCTGAATGCTGCCAGGACCAACATCGGATTAATATTATTTACCGTTCCGTGTTCCAAATACTGCGTAGCTTTAATAATCCATCTGTTAGGGGTGACATTGCTTAATATTTGGAGTCCCTTTGGCATTTTGTCAAAAACAATAAAGGTTCCCCCTATCAGAGAAAGTACCAAGCTTATTGCTGCAGCAAATAAATTGGCATACAGTTCCTTCTTGAATAGACATGCTATAAGTGTTCCAAAAGCTGTCATAAGCAGTGTAAGAAGCAATCCATAGGCAAGTAAAGTTGTGAACGAAATCCCAAGCTTCATTCCAAAAATAAATGCTGCGGCAATAGCTATAAATAATTGAACATAGCTGAACACATAGTTATATAACACATTTCCCAATACATATTTCCATCCTCCATTCGGTGAGAATAAGAATCTGTAAAAGGTATTTTCATCCCTATCCTTAATCATTACGGCTGCATTTACAACCGTTGAAATTAAAAGTACGGTAGCAAGAAATGCTATTATACTTTCATCTTTTGACAGCTTTCCGCCTTGTAATTCAGTTATGGAAGTTTTCAAGTTTATTGGCTCATCACTTATCAAATAAGTCTTTATAAGATTTCTCATCATATCATTTATCTTTGGATCTTTTACATTATAGAAACTAAAATAATCATCCAACTCTCTTGTTTCATTTTCATTGAAACCCTTGTTAAAAGTTATTATTCCATCATACTTGCCTAATATAGTATCTGTTTTTTCAAATCGCCTATCTATAACATTAACCTTTATTCCTTCCGTTCTCTGAAGCAAAGATATTAATCTGTTTACTTCCATACTATCCTGCACCTTTACTATTCCAATATTTATAGACGAACTGCTTACATAACTTACTATCATAGACAACATAATTGCAGCAATTGGTACAAAGATATTAATAATAAATTTCTTTTTAGTGCTTAGGGCTCTTCTCAAATTTGACATAAACACAATAAATATAATTCTCATTTATAAGAAAGCCTCCTTTTTAAACGAAATCACGGATAATACTGAAAATAGTATGCCAATCGCTGTGCAAACAACTATTGTATATATAAGAATATTAAAATTATTATCATATACTGCAGCCATAAGTCCTCTGTTTATCCACTTGCAGGGCGACACATAACTCATCCTATCAAAGGTAACACCTAAACTTCCCACAGGAAAAAACACACCACCTAAAAGCGCAAAAATATTTAATGGTATATTCAAAATTCCTTTGATTGCAGAAAAACTATTTATGCATATTCCTAAAAAAATTCCAAAAGCTGCTGATGCAAATGTTTCAGCTAAAAACATCAATAATATGATAAAAGTACTTTGTCCAAGCTTTACTCCAAGCAAAAACCTCGTAACAGTTAGGTTGAATATGGCACAAAGCCAAATCACTATAGTACAGGATAAAATTTTTGACAATACTATAGCACCCTTATCTATAGGTGCAATTATGAATCTATAGGCAGTTTTGCGAAGGCTTTCATCCTTTGCCACGTATGCTACAGTTATAGTACTGGTTAACAAATAAAAAGGCAGCATTACAAGAGTGTAATAGTCATTTGAGGTTACTCTATTATCGCCTTTAAAGAAATTAGTTGTAAGGTATCCCAATAATACTATTAATAGTAGGGGAAATACTACACTGTATACTATTATAAAGAAGTCTTTAATTCTTCTCTTCAGTCCATAAGCCATTAAATTAACAAACCCATCCATTTCTATTCCTCCAAATCTTCACTATGCTTTTCCAAATCAATCTCTTAATGCTTTTCCTGTAAGCTCTAAAAATATATCTTCTAAATTATCCTTTGAATATTTGCTTTTTAGTTGTTCTGTTGTTCCCTCTTCTATAATGGTTCCCTCATCCATTATTATTAAGTTGGTACAAATTTGCTGTACCTCCTCCATATAATGAGAGGTATATATAATAGTGGTTCCATTGTCATTCAGCTTTTTTACTGTTTCCAAAATATTGTTTCTGGATTGGGGATCTATCCCGACTGTCGGTTCATCCATAATTAACAGCTTAGGCATATGAGCTATTGCACAAGCAATGTTCAATCTTCTTTTCATACCCCCTGAGAATTGAGATGGCAAATCTCTTTTTCTATCCCATAGACCTACAAGCTTAAGTGCTCTCTCTACATTACTTTTTAACTCCGCGCCTTTGCACCCGTAAAGGCTGCAAAAAAATTTAACATTTTCATATGCAGAGAGGTCGTTAAAAACCGCAATATCTTGTGGCACTACCCCTAAGTTCCGCTTCAAGCTTTTCTTGTCTCTCTTGATTTCCTTATCTTCGTAATAAATGCTGCCTCTGTCGTAATCTACAACTGCTGCTATCATATTTATACTTGTACTTTTCCCAGCACCGTTAGGCCCAAGAAAGCCAAGTATCTCACCGGTTTTAACACTAAAACTAATACCCTTTACAGCTTTCCTTTCACCATAATTTTTTTCAAGTTCTTGTACCTTTAATATATATTCCATTTGATAATCCTCCTCAACATTATATATCCAACGTTGGATATATTGATTTTAATTAAAGAGGGTTTCCCCTCTTTATTTCTCTTTTAATAAGCTGATAAGCTGTGCAAGCTTCTCCTCTAAGTTGCTTGGGTCTCTTACTATATCATCTGTCAGCTCTTGCACCTTAGTAACTTTCTTAATATCTTCACACCCATATTCCACATCATCTAAATTACCAAAATCTATATTGGTGATAAGTCTTTCTACTCCATCAGAAAATATAAATAACTCATCAACCTCCTCTATTAGCATTTCATGCCATTTGATATGATACTCCAAGGTCGCAATTACTACATCAAAATGTAACGCCTCGGATTTAAGTGTAGTTTCCAGCACCTTAAGCTCTTTACCTTTTGCCCACCACTTCTTTTTTTCTCTAAGCATTTTTAAGTGCTCATTAAGCGAGTCTATTATTTCTTCTTTAGTCAACTTATTAAACATCATGGATATCATATACTTATCTGATTCTATGCTACCTATAGGTTTTATCAATTCTTCTTTAAGCGTTCTTCTCAATTCTTCTCTGCCTGCATCGCTAATTGCATATACTTTTCTTACTCTTGACCCTGTTCTTTCCTCTCTTAAGGTATATATGAAGCCTTGACTCTCCAGCTTGTTTAACGCATAGTATATGGAACCTGACTGAATTCTTGCCCATTTATCCATTCCGCTAATTTCAATAAACCTCTGAATATCATATCCATGGGTCGGCCTTACACTTAAGTAGAATAGTATTAGTGCTCTTATCATAAAAGTTCTCCTTTTTATCCAACGTTGGGTATATTTATATATTATATCCAACGTTGGATAATGTCAATATGTTAAATTTCTTTTAAATATACATTTTTATTAAGCTAGAAAAAATGTTTTTATTAATTTTTAACTTACGTGTCTCTATTAATATAAATTCATATTATTAATTGCAAATTATTTCACTTATTTATTGGCTATTTTATTATTATAAATCAATATTACTACGTTTTCATTGCTTAAATATCATTTTTACGTTTTCCCACATTATTAAAGATAGTTTTTTTATCACATAACTTATTATAGTAATATGAAAATCTAATTTATATTTATTCAATTATTAAAGTAAATAAAATATTTATTTTTTAATTTCATTAAATTATTACTTAACTGGGGGGTATAAAAATGGAGGCATTAAACATCGGGGATTCTAGTTTCATATTTATGTGTACAGTTTTAGTACTGCTAATGACACCTGCACTTGCTTTATTCTACAGTGGTATGGTAAGAAGTAAAAATGTACTAAGTACAACTATGCACAGCTATACGTCAATGGCGTTAATATCTATTCAATGGATATTAATAGGATATACATTGGCCTTCGGCGCAGATCACGGAGGCTTTATCGGAGGCTTAAACTTTCTTGGACTTAATGGAGTAGGTATAAGTCCCAATGCAACTTATGCTGCAACAATACCTCATTCATTGTTTATGATGTTTCAGCTTATGTTTGCAATAATAACACCTGCACTTATATCCGGTTCTTTCGCTGAAAGGTTAAGATTTCCTGCCTTCTTGGTATTTACATTATTATGGACAACCTTTATATATGATCCTGTAGCTCACTGGGTTTGGGCTGATGGAGGTTGGATACGAAAATTAGGTGCTCTTGATTTTGCGGGAGGAAACGTTGTTCATATTACTTCAGGTGTGTCTGCTTTGGTAATAGCTATATTCATTGGAAAAAGAAAATCCTTAAAGACCGTACGACCTCACAATTTACCGTTAACTATATTGGGGGTAGGCCTATTATGGTTTGGTTGGTTCGGATTTAATGCAGGAAGTGCTTTAGCCTTTAACGATGTTGCTATGAATGCATTTATAACAACTAATACCGCAGCAGCTGCTGCAGGTCTTTCCTGGATGTTTGCAGAATGGATTGTGAATAAAAAACCTACAGCTCTCGGTTTCGGAAGCGGAGCTGTGGCAGGCTTGGTTTCAATAACACCGGCTGCAGGCTTTGTTACACCAATGTCTTCTATATTGATCGGTTTATTAGGCGGTGTAATTTGCTTTTATTCAGTAAACTTCTTGAAGAGAAAATTCGGATATGACGATGCCTTAGATGCTTTCGGCTGCCACGGCATAGGGGGAACTTGGGGCGGAATAGCTACTGGCTTGTTTGCTACCAAAAGTGTTAACTCCATGGGAGCAGACGGATTATTCTACGGAAATGCCTATCAGTTGCTAGTTCAAATAATCGGTATAGCTGCAACTTATGTGTATGCAATTGCAGGTACCTTGATAATCCTTTTCGTTATAAAATTATTTATGAAGCTAAGAGCTACAGATGAAGAAGAAGAATTGGGCTTAGATGCATCACAGCATGGTGAAAGTGCTTATGCACAGCTTGTACTGGAAGGTTCCGATGCAGGAATAGGCTTATAATTATGAAACAAGAGGGACTGATTGCAGCAGTCCCTCTTGTTTTATTCTTTTTTCCACGCCGGAAGCTTAGCCATCATAGCCTTGGCAGCAGAATTTGCAGTCTTTTCATCAATTCCTTGTGTTCTAACAATAAAACCGGTGAGAGCTTGCAGCTTTTCATCATAGGACTGCATTGTGCCGTCCGGTCTAGCACAGAATTTACAGTAATCCTTTTGAATATCTCCTTCTGCAAAATCTCTCGACTCCTTCATAGGCATTCCACATGCAATGCATTGCTTCATTATTCATCCTCCAAATATTTATATTGCTATCAAGGCCATAAAGTGATCTAGTAGTGCAGCTCCATGCTTTTTTAGAACAGATTCATCCGGTGAAAACAAATCCCCATTCGATAAATAATAGTGAATAAGCGCTATCCACGTATTGTATACCATATGTATAGGCATCTTTCCTATAGTTCCTTCTCTCATTTCTTTTTCTGCAGCAATACTTATATGAAATGAAATTGTAGATTGAATCATTATATATGTATTCTTAGCTTCTTCCGGAAGAAGTCTTCTTTCTATAACCAACCTTGAATAAAATTGCTCAAACTCTGTTAGCCCTGTAATATGTGCACGCAATACTTCAGCTAAGCTACTGTCTATGTCAACCAAATTGTGTAGTCTTTGAGTAATTCTTTCTCCAAATTCCTCTATTACGGCTATTAACAGCTCTTCTTGAGTGGCAAAATGAGCAAACACAGTTCCGTGAGAAACTTTAGCCGCCTTGGCTATATCCGCTGTTCTTGTCCCTGTTATGCCATTTTCCCCAAATTGCTTTATAGCCGTATCAATTAAAAGCTTTCTCGTTAAGTTTTTTTGTATCTGTCTCTTATTTTCAGCCAAAACATCAGCCCCTTCGCATTGACTCTTCACTCATCGACTATGGGCTCAGTATAGTTCATTTCGCCTTCTATGTCAATTATAGATAAGCAACTTCATTTCATTAATAACACATATCCAATACAAATCTAAACTCACACATCTTCGGTAACATCCTACACTATTGTTCCAAATCCTTAATAAAATCCAACACCTTTTCTTCTTTTGTAGCCCAAGAGGTAACAAGACGAATAGATGAACGGTTGTCATCTACCTTGCTCCAAATATAAAATGAGTACTTTTCCTGCAGCTTCTTAATTATACTATCCGGTAAAACAGGAAAAATTTGATTTGAAGGTGAGTTTGTCAAAAATGAATATCCTGCGTTTCTTATTCCATTTCTCAGCAGAACCGCCATATCATTTGCATGCTTTGCTAGCTGAAAATATAAATCATCCTTAAAAAGCTCTAAAAATTGAATGCCTAAAATTCCTCCTTTGGCAAGCAATGCACCTTTTTGCTTAATGTGAAATCTGAAGTCCTCTTTAAGTGCCTCATTACATATTACAAGTGCTTCACCCATAAGTGCTCCATTCTTTGTTGCACCTATATAAAAGGCATCTGTAAGTTTTGCTAAGTCGGAAAGCACCATGTCATTTTCTTCCGAGCACAATGCCGAACCAAGTCTCGCCCCGTCAACATATAAAAACAGCTTATTCTCTCTGCAGAAAGAGCTTAGCTTTTCAAGTTCCGTTTTAGTATATATGGAGCCGATTTCCGTAGGATTAGAAATGTAAACAAGCTTAGGTTTTACCATATGTTCATCCGTATGAGCATCAAGTACATCCCTAATGTGATTAGGCTGAAGTTTCCCATCCTTTACTTCTATAGAAATTACTTTATGTCCTGTAGCTTCAATTGCTCCTGTTTCATGTACGAGTATATGCCCTGTATTTGCTGCCACTGCAGCCTCATGAGGCCTTAAAAATGCTGAAATAGCAGTCAAGTTAGTCTGGGTTCCCCCTGGAAATAAATGAATATCCACCGCTGTTGAATCCATTTTTTGTTTTAACAACTCAATTGCCATTCCGGTATACTGATCCTCGCCATAGCCCTCTAGCTGCTCCATATTTGATTGCATTAACGCATTTAAAATTCTAGGATGTGCTGTTTCACTGTAATCATTTTTAAAACTATACATCTATTTATCCCCTTTATTAGGCAATAATAAATTTGTAACTCTATTATTGCTTCCTTTACCTTAAGTTATATAATCAGTACATAAGCTTAAAAGACTTCTCACCATCTTTCAACTCAATTTCATCAATATTTACATTTTCAACTCTTATAAACAAGTTTCCTTTTCTTATGCTTTCAATAAAGCTGTTAAGCTGCCGTTCCTCTCCCTGTACCTCTATTTCAACATTTCCGTCATAGCAATTATGTACCCATCCCTTTAAATTCATACTTGCAGCTATTCGAATAGCAAAATATCTGAATCCTACCCCTTGTACACGTCCCGATACTGTAATATGATATCTCTTCATCATAAATCTCCACTCATATGTAAGTCCATATTTTCTTAAGTGAGTTTGTTATTATCTACCATCACACATCTTTATAATGTATTAATAAAGGCTTCCCATGAATCGTTTCTCTTAATAGGAGTTCCATGTCCCGGGCAAAACCATTGATATTGCAGTTGTTTAAGTATGCCTAGAGATTTTTCATATTCTGCTTGATTCCAATTCATACGCTTTTGCATCTTTGTAATTTTTCCACTTATAGCCCTAAACATATCTCCTGTAAACAAAATATCTTTATAAGCAATTGCTACGTGACCTGGAGTATGCCCCGGTGTTTTTATTATTTTAATATCAACTAATTCTTGATTTTCTGAATACTTCTGATTTATTGTGGGTTTTTCATATTTTATTAGTGCCTGCATTATTCTTTTTATACCCGGTCTGTTTTTATCACCCAATACATATGGTGCATCTTCTTCTGATGACCAAAGAGTTGCTCCTGTTATATCCTGCAGTATCTTTGTATTTCCAACATGATCCACATCATTATGCGTTAATAGAATATGTTTTATTGTTTTAGGTTCCACTCCTTTAGCCCTAATTTCCTTCAGTATTTTATCTGCAAGCCCCGGCATACCCGTATCAATTAAAATATTTTCCTTTCCTTGAATTAAATATACATGACTGCTTTCAGTACAGTCCAGCATACTAATTCCTTCAATAATCTCCATATCTCCACTCCTCCCAATAATGTATTCTTCTTCAAAAAACATTTGCCTTTTATTACTTTAAGTATACAGTATCTGGAATGATTATGGAACTAAAGCCTCAATCTTAGAAAGCAATTCTGTCAGCAATTCAGTATCTTCCTTACCTAAATATTGCTCAACAAAATTTTGTGCCACAAGCCAAAGCTTCTCTGCTGCTCTATAAGTCCCGTATCCAAGCTCAGTCAGTTGTAATTGCCTATTCCTGCTTCTTTCGGGAGCCGTATCAGTAACCAGACCTTTTTCCTCAAGACTCTTTAAATTTCTTACAAGAGTAGTTCTGTCCAGCCTAATGCTTAAAGCCAAATCACTTACACTGACAGGTCCTAACCTATTTATATGCTTAAGTAATGAAAATTGCCCAAGCTTTAAGCCGCTGGGAGCCATAATTTCATCGTAAACGTCCGTAAGTGCTTGAGAAGCCCTTCGTATATTTAGACAATTGCATTCAGAAGGTTTTTTCTCATAAATTTTTCTATCCATCATATCACCTTATTCACTCTAGTGTATATACACTTCCAACAATATTACTAATTCTTTTTCTTGTCAACACCTTACTTTTAACTCCGCCATAACCAATAACTTTATAAATATACTAAAAAGCTATACCTTACTTTACTATAACTATCTGAAATGACGTTGCACCATGGATTTGTATCGAAGCATCTCATTGTGTATAATTAATATGAAAGCTTTATACTATAAATGAAAGAAGTGATTATTAATGTATAATTGTGCTCTATGTTCCATACATGCTTGCAGCAGCGGTGATATTGCTAATGCTCCGAAAAATTGTCCTTGTACTGATGACAAGATGGAAGATATTAAGCAAATGTACAAGCAGGACGATGTTTATAAACTAGCACATGTATCTGCACTCATAACCGGGCAGGGCTATGGTAAGAAAACAAGACTTGAAGAAATAATGGACTTTGCTAAAGGCTGCGGATATAAAAATATTGGTCTCGCGTTTTGTATAGGCTTGGCTGATGAAGCTAAAATGCTAAATAAAGTACTTACTTATAATGGCTTTGAAGTAAACTCAGTTATATGTAAAAATGGAAATGTACCTAAAGACTTTATTGATATCGTTGAATGCCAAAAGGTTTCCATGTGCAACCCAATTGGGCAAGCTACTTTTTTAAATGAAGCTAAAACCGAGCTTAATATACTTTTAGGTTTATGTGTCGGCCATGATTCTTTATTTATAAAGTACTCAGAAGCACCGATAACTGTTTTTGCCGTAAAGGACAGAGTTCTGGCTCACAATCCGTTAGCAGTGATTTATCAAGCTGAAGCCTATTATAAAAATAAACTTTTCCCTAAGAAAGATTGATGACAATTATTAAAAAGCTGTCCTGTATAATTGAATAAAGCGTTATCACCCATAGTAGTAACTTATTTAACGCTTATTATTTGCGCCTTTGTTATGTCGGCTAAAACTTTGGGGGTAAGCTTGAAAACTGCATTTGGCGTTCCTGCCGCTGCCCATATTTCTTCGTATTGCATCAGGTCTTCATCAATAAATGAAGTGATTGGAGTCTTATGTCCAATAGGAGGTATTCCCCCTATGGCATAACCTGTATGTTCCAGTACAAAATCCGCGTCTGCTTTCTCCAACTTTTCCCCGATAATTTCTTTAATCCTCTTTTCATTTACCCTATTTGTTCCACTGGCTATTATTAAGATAGGTTTTTGTGATATCTTTCCCTTAAAAATCAATGATTTTGCTATTTGGCTTACAGTACATCCTATAGCATCGGCGGCCTCTTGTGCTGTTCTGGTGGATTCGGACATCTCTACAACATTTAGTTCAAAACCGAATTCATTAAGTACTGACTGTACTCTTTCCGCACTCTTTTTTAAGTTAGTAGCCATAATAAATTCCTCCTTGCTTTTTCTTATAATTTAACAAACTATCATAGTAAATCTCACTGCGATGTTATATAATATATTATACACATATTCAATATAACATACAATATTGGAGGATATTTATGAAAAATTTTAATACAATAATAGGGAAGAACCTTAATAATATACGAAAGCAAAAAAATATGAGTCTGGATAAGGCAGCTGAACTTACAGGCGTGAGTAAAGGTATGCTGGCACAGATAGAAAAAGGACTTTCAAATCCTACAGTTACTACCTTATGGAAAATTGCTACAGGACTTAACGTTTCCTTTTCTTATTTTATGGAGGAAGAAGAAAGGGATATAGCTGTTGTTTACCGTAATGACATAAAACCTATAATGGAAAGCGATAAAAAAATGAAGGTATATCCTCTATTTTCCTATGACAATACCAGGAGATTTGAAGTTTTTACTATAGATTTGGAGCCTGGCTGCTCTCATAAATCTTCTCCTCACAATGAAGGTACGGAGGAATATATTATTGTCACTTGCGGAGTCATGGAAGCAGTTGTAGGTGATATGACTTATAAGCTGTGCTGCGGAGATGCCATACGATATTTGGCAAATAAGCCTCATTGCTATATAAACAGTTCCGATTCTCAGGTAGCCTTTCAGCATATCATATACTATTTTGCATAATGGTTTTTTAGCTTAACTCAAAAGTATAGGAGCTAATATAGAATTGCCATGCAAAACTATATTAGCTCCTATTTTTTAAATGTCCATCTCTATTATTTTGCTATATTTATAGCTATAATAACCAAATCATACATATCAATTATACCATCGTTATTTAAATCATAGTTTTCTACAAAGCCGGTATTTGACGATTTCATAT
>JAEZDX010000009.1 GCA_023417975.1 Bacillota bacterium | reverse complement strand
GTATCCTAGTTACGATTCCTGTTATTTTACTTACCGCTTGTTTTGTTTGCTCTGATAATTTTCTTATTTCATCTGCTACAACAGCAAAACCTTTTCCTTCTTCCCCAGCTCTAGCAGCTTCTATAGAAGCATTTAGAGCTAGTAAATTCGTCTGTTCTGCAATTCCAGATACTATAGAAACAATACTTGTGATATCTTGTACCTTTCCCTCAAGATTTGTTCCTCTGTCTTTAACTTGCTGAAAGCTTTTTAAAGTTCCCAATATATTTTTGCTTGAACTTTCAACACTCTCGTAGGAATTATTGATTTTGAATACAGCCTTATCAAGCTGTTCCTTATTTCTATTTTCACTATTTACTATAGCCTTTAGAATTTTGATATTATCATTTAAGCTGGATACTGCTCCTCCGGTATTTTCGGCTTGGGCAACAGCACCATTTGCAACCTGCTCAACCACTCCGGCAATTTCCTGTGAAGTATAGCTCATAGAATCCGAGATTTTGTTTATGCTGTCAACAAAGGTACTCATCTCATCTGTTACTCCCTTGAAACCAACAAAATCACCCTTTATATTTTTCTTATAGCTCTTTAGCAGTTTATATATCTCTTCAAAGAAGTCATTGGTTACTATATCTCCATCATAGATATATTCATTATTTACATATCTATTTATCTCTTCAACAATAAGCTTCTTAGGCTTATTTAAAAGTGCAACGCCTATACCGGAAGCTACCGCTGCCCCTAAAGCACCTATAAGTGCCTTTAATATATCTTTCATCCCAAATAGAGGCACTAACGCCAACGCCGCTACAATAAAAGTAAATATTGCATTTTTAACCGCAAGGCTTTTTATAAATCCAAGGGATAAAATTCTGTTAAATGCAAATTTCTTTCTGTAGTATATATCCTTTTCAAAAGTGAGCATTAGCTTTAATGAGTCTTCTGTTTTTTCCAACTCTTGAATCTCAAGCTTTTCTTTAAAGAACTCGCAGCTTCCATCTATCAATCCTAAAAAATAGTCAAACATCCCTCTTTTTGATCTGTAAGTAAAAGTTGCCTTTCTTGCTGATATAGGATTGATTTCAATTATTGGAGGCTTGGCCCCTATAAACTTTTTTGTCATGACCACATGTATATCGAATAACGCTTTAAAAAAAGAATACAAATTGTCGTAATTAAAAAACGCCGGAAAGTCCTTATAAAAAGAATTTATATTGTCCTTTCCAATGATTCTCCATAACTCTTTTATATCTATACCTACATCTTTTGCTATATCGGCTATAACTTGCTTAATTTCCTTGTCATCAACGTTTTCGATAGGTGAAAAAAGTTTTTTACTTCCCCAACCTGCTCTATCCATAGCTTTGTCTATGATAGCATCCCCATAGGCTTTTCTACAGGTTTTCATCCAGGTCGATACCACGGTTCCTTTCATTTTTTGCCTCCATTCTCACAAGAATTAATTCATTATTGTTATTATATAATATTTATATGTCTTTGTTAATAGCAATTCGCTATATAGTTACAACTTTCGGAAAAGTCATAAAATTTTCTGTAGTAATATGGTGGAATTTAATACTAATTATACTATATAATTAAATTGTGAGGTTATTTTTCTCTTACTTTTAAAATAATTATAATATTAAGATGTGTGAATTTAACAATTAATAAATTGAAATATAAACTCGCACATTTATAAGTGTCTTCAAAAACACTTACTTTCTATAGAGGATTAGGAGTGAACTACATGAAAGTAAAAATTATTAGCCGCAAATTTTATTACATAGTTTCAATACTTACTGCTATTTTGTTGTTTATACTATTTTACTCGTTATTTCATTCAAGAAAGGTAGAAAATGCAGTACTTATCGATTCAGATAATAAAAGTTCAACTTTTTTTATTGAAGGTAAACAAAAAAAATTCAAAATAAAATTGTCTAACCTTCAAAAGTACTCAGTTGTAAACTTCAAATACAATGCATTTAAGGCTTTTAGTATTTCTGAAGTGCAGCCTATACAAGAGAGAGTCATGGCTAAGGATGAAGATTCATATGACTTGGAGCTCAGCGGTACTCAAAAATTAGCTTCAAAACCTTTCTACTATTATATTGACAGTAATAATTCAATAAGCCTCTCATCAGCTTCGAAACTGATAGTTGGTAAAAACAATGTCCGTCTTTATAAAAACACAAAAGGAATGCTTGCTACTGCTATAATAACCCCTATTGATTATTCCACCTTACGTGTGGCTATATCCACAAACGGCTTTGAATCAATAGTTCACAGTAAAGTTGAAATAAAAGCTCAGTCTCCTTTGAAGATATACAGCAAGACCGAAAACTATTCTACAGAGGTACCCGAAAAGACAATATTGACCTTTGAATTTAAAAACGGTAAAACTCGTCTTTCCATAAATGATTTAGCTAAGGACTTTACTAACCGTCTGTACGTGGAAGGAAATTTTATTGCTGTAACTTCCTTAAAGAGGTTGGATAATAAAACTATGACGCCGGTATACAGCGGAGTAATGGAAGTAACATCAAAAAATAAGGGGCTTGTTCTTATAAATGAAGTAAGTCTTGAAGATTATCTTACTAAGGTTGTGCCCTCTGAAATGCCTTCAAACAGTTCACCGGAAGCATTAAAATGCCAAGCAATTGCAGCACGTACATATGCAATCTCCGATATGCTGTCAAACAGGTTTGCAAGCGGAGGATATCATGTTGACGACAGTACCAAAAGTCAAGTATATAATAATATTTATGCGCAGCCCAGTACAACTAATGCTGTTAACTCAACAAAAGGCGTAATCATGACCTATAACGGTCAACCGATAGATGCAAAATATTACTCTACCTCTGACGGTACTGGAGCCGATTATACAGATATATACTTCAATTCTGACGGTTCCAGTGATAATAGACCATATTTAAAATTTTCCAACTATGTAACAGACAATAGCCCATTGCCAAATAATGAAGAACAATGGCTTGACTTCTACAAAAACCAAAATGTTGCTGCCATTGATAATACATCACCCTATTTCCGTTGGAAAATTGTTTATTCAGCCGATACACTGGTGAAGGCTTTAAACAAATCGCTTAAAGAAATGTATGATTCCAATACAAGAAAAACTTTTATGTCTGTGAAACAAAATGGGAAAGCAGTTTCTTCCTTACCTACATTAGACAATTTAAAAGATATAAAGGTAATAAAACGTAGTGAAGCTGGAAATATCATTAAGCTATCTTTTATTTTTGAGAACGCTGAAGTAGAGGTTTCAGGAGATTCAAATGTAAGATATTCCATTAAATGCAGCGAAGATTATGCCGGTGTTCCTATAAGTCTTATAAGAAGCAATGGAAAGAGCATTTTAAATATAGGTTCTATACCAAGCTCCTTCTTTTCAATTGAGAAGGACGGAAAAAGCTATAATATATATGGCGGAGGTTATGGCCATGGAGTTGGTATGAGCCAATATGGTGCTATGGAACTTGCTAAGAAAGGTATGGATTATAAAAGCATATTGAATACTTATTATAAGGATATTAATCTTAGTGAAATATACTAGAAAAAAGTAATCCCGAAGGATAGCCCTCCGGGACTTTTTTCTTATATTTTTTAGAGCTTGAACTCAATTCTTTCAAGCTTGGCAATCACCTTTATATCCTTTAAGCCTGCGGTTTCAGTTCGCACACTACCTTTATTGCTTATGAGCAGGAACTTACTATTGTCCAATTTCTTTAATTGCCTAATTACTCTTGAACCATTATATTCAATCAAACATATAGAATTACTTACAGGTTCCGAAATGAAATGTGCTAAAGCCAAGTCACCCTTAAAAATTCTGAAGCCGTTCATTTCATCATCCATTATTTCAAGATAAAATACTTTATCTTGTGCAAAGCCTTCAACCTTATTATTTTGTATTGGCATAAGCTTAGTAGAAATTATTGACGTAACAGTGTAATCATATACCGGCACGCTTTTTAATACAGAAGCAAAGGCTCCGCTCCATGTGTCGTTAACCTCTTCAGTTTTTTTAGGAGCAGCAGCACTTTTCTTTGTCTGTAGCTTATTGCTTTGCTTGCCGAAAAGCTCTTCCATTGTCTCATTGTTTTCAGCACTTTCTATTTCCACAGACATAGTGATGTCATTTATATCTTTGTTGAAGATTTTCGACAATCTTTCCATTACATTTTCATTAATCACTTTTCTACCAAGCTCTATTTCATTAACAAAGCTTTCTGAAACTCCAAGCTTCTTTGCAAGAATTTTTTGACTCATACCCGCTTCATTTCTTAAGCCTTTTATTTTTTCACCTAGTCTACTCACCCTGAGTCCCCCGTTTCCCTTTGTTCCTAAAAAACTCCCTTTCTTCCATAAGATGCTCCAATAAATCCCCAAAAGTCCAATCTATTGATGTGGGCGTTACTACTGCAAGAATGGGCCTTATCTGTTGATTGCTTCTAATATTTTTTATAGTTCTGTCTAGTTCATCATCACTTAGATTATTGAATATTATAACCTTTTCTTCCGGTAATGGCTTACCTATAACCTCCAGCTTAATCCCATCTATAATATTTCTTAATGTCATTGAGGTCATGGAAGCAGTTATTACTTTTATTTCAGGCAGTTGTTCCGTATCTTTAATATTATGGATCAAGGCCATTTCTTCTTCATTAAAGCCGTAAATGAGTATGCATTTGTTGTTTTCCAACATATCCACCCCTTCTTTATTAAATTACCTCCGGCTCACCTAATTCTTCACCGAAAGTATCAACAGTAATACTTTCTATTATTTGATCTTCATGTGGTTTATCTCTTCTGTCGGTTGGAGTATCCACTATTTCGTCTGCTGTTTCTATACCCTCTATAACTTTTCCGAAGGCAGCATATTGACCATCAAGATGAGGTGCATCATCTACCATTATAAAGAACTGACTTCCGGCAGAATTTGGGTCCATGGCTCTCGCCATTGATATTACACCCTTTACATGTTTATTATCATTTTTAAAACCATTAGCTTGAAACTCTCCCTTTATGCTATAGCCCGGGCCCCCTGTTCCATTTCCATCCGGGTCCCCTCCTTGAATCATGAAGCCTGGAATTACCCTGTGAAAAATCAAACCGTCATAAAATCCCTTGTTGCATAAGCTTACAAAATTCTTTACTGTGTTAGGAGCAGCTTCCTTGTATAACTCTACCCTCATTGTTCCACCATTTTTCATCTTAATTGTTGCTATTGGATTCATATAAATTTCTCCTTTCAAATGCATTATATATTCAGTAATTTTAATATATCAAAGCCTGATGCATATAGCATAACCAAACTGCATACTATGTGCTGAAGGCTCCATATGGTAATATCTCCACTTTTTTCATAAATTAATACAGGCAGCCCCATAATAATTATTTGAAGTATTATAATTCCCGGGTTATTTATGGGAAAGAAATTGCAGTAAGCATTCCAAAACAAGGTATACATCATCAATATGCTGACAGCTACTGCTATATATCCGGAAACTTTTATTCTACACCCTGCCAAGTCAAATACATTAGCCAGAACCAGCGGCTCAATAATTCCGTTAATTATAACAAAAATTAAAGTTCCTAAAATCATTTCCAATGCATTGTCATTTCTTCCGGTAAAATAAATCAAATACATAACAATACCCACTGCAGTGAATAAAAAGGTAATGAACAGCTCCTTTTTAACTATACCAACGTTTATATTTAAAAATGGAATCTTTGAGCCTATGATTTCTCTCATCAATATCCCGCAAAAGAACCAATATACAAGTACAGCTAAAAACGAGAACCTTCCAAATTCCATTATGCCCTTTGCTGCCAACGGAAATATTACCGCTATACCCCACCCTATAAATTGCTTCATTTTTGAATTTTGTTTTATGATGTTAACTCTTGTATTGCTTGCCATTCAATTCATCTCCCCAACGCATCATAAAGACATTATATATTATTTTACTTCATAATGGAATATTTGTTTTTTCCATT
>JAEZDX010000622.1 GCA_023417975.1 Bacillota bacterium | reverse complement strand
ATATAAATCAACCTGCTTTTGACACACTTTTTTCATAGAAGTAGTTTTTCTGCTTCCTAAATCTTCTATAGATAATAAAATACCATTGGACATGGCCAGGCATTCTGCATTCAATCCGTAAGATTTACAAATTACAGAAACGGTCTGCTCAATTCTATGTGTTTCTGCACCGTTTTCAAGTAAAATTCCACCGGCAGTAAGTGCTATATCGTTTACCTTTTCTACATTCATAAAAAATCACCTTCTTAATGTATATAAACCTAATATAAATATAACTATTAAATAACTTTCATTCACATTACATATAGTATCAATATAGGTTATTAAGGTCAATATTTAAATGGCCTGCAATTGCACGCCATTTAAAATTCATATGGAGGATTATATTCAAGATACTTTATAAGCTCCTTTGCTGCTGCGGTAAGAGGTATGCTTTTTAACCAAGCTACACTCATGCTTCTTGGCGGTATTTTTTGTATAACATTGATTTTATATAAGGATTTACTCTCTAAATCATCGATGAAATTTTCCATTACACAGGCAATTCCAAAGTCATATTTGGCAAAATGCTTAAGCAAATCGATATTCGGGAATTCAAAATCCGGAGTTACCGTTAAGGAGTATGTCTCAAAGTATTTATCAATATATTGCCTTGTGTTGCTGGTCTTCTCCAACAACAGCATAGGATAATCTGCAATTTCTTTTATATGCCTTTTTGTACCTGATAAATGTTTATATTTAGGCCCTGCAACAAAACAGTCTTGAATGTTCATAATATGTTTGAAATCCAGCTGCTCATCTTCAAGGGGCATATTCACCAGTCCAAAATCAATCTTTCCGGACTTTAACAGCCTCACAATTTCAGGAGTGTTGGGACAGGTTACAACAACCTTAATGTCAGGAAAATAAGTTTTAAATAGCTTTAAATATGGAGCCAGATAATACTTACACAACGTATCACTTGCACCGATTTTAACCTCTCCTATCTTAAGACTTTTAAAGGCAGAAATTTTTCTTTCTCCGGAAAAAATAAAGTTGAAGGCCTGTTCTATATGCTGAAACAGAACTTCTCCCTCTTGAGTAAGCACAACGCCTTTTGAAGTTCTGAAAAATAGCTGGCATCCCATTTCATCCTCCAGCTGCTTAATAGCTCTGCTTACTGCCGGCTGCGTAACATAAAGCTGCTCTGAGGCTTTGGAAACATTCCCGGCTTTAGCTACATAGTAAAAAAACTTATATAATTCCATATTCATTGCTATAACCACTCCTTATAGCGCATATGCTTAATATGCATTTCACTTATATATTAGTTATCATTATAATGAAATTGTAAAGATTAATCAATAAATTAACTGAGGAGGTAATATAAAATGAAAACAAAAATAGGTATTAATGGGTTTGGAAGGATTGGCCGTCTTGCATTTAGAGCAGCTCTAAACAATAATGAGGTTGAGGTCAAAGGAATAAATGATCCTTTCACGGATTTGGATTACATGGTTTATATGCTGAAATACGATTCCATACACAGTAAATTCTCCGGAGAAATCAATGTAGACAAAGAAACTAACAGCCTTATAGTCAATGGGCAAAGGATTAAAGTTTTTTCGGAAAAAGATCCTTCTCAAATTGCTTGGAAAAGCTGTGATGCTGAATATATATTGGAATGTACAGGCTTATTTACTACTATTGAAAAAGCTTCCGTTCACCTTAACGGCGGAGCTAAAAAAGTTATTATTTCCGCTCCTTCCAAAGATGCTCCAATGTTTGTTATGGGCGTTAACAACGATAAATATTCAAGTGATTTAGCTATAGTTTCTAACGCCTCCTGTACTACAAATTGTGTGGCACCGCTGGCCAAGGTATTACATGATAACTTCGGCATTGAAGAAGCATTAATGACTGCCGTTCACTCTACTACGGCTACACAGAAAACCGTTGACGGACCATCTAACAAAGATTGGCGCGGCGGAAGAGCTGCCTCAGTAAATATTATTCCTTCATCTACAGGAGCAGCAAAAGCTGTAGGTAAAGTTATACCGGAGCTTAACGGTAAAATTACAGGTATGTCCTTCAGAGTTCCTACCATTGATGTATCGGCTGTAGACTTAACGGTTAAGCTTGTCAACGCAGTCACATATGAGGAAATTAAGGCTGCTGTTAAAAAAGCATCTGAAACGAACCTTAAAGGCATCATAGGTTATACAGAAGATGCGGTTGTTTCCACTGATTTTATCAATGAAGAAAGGACTTCCGTGTTCGATGCAGAAGCCGGTATTCAGCTAAGTCCCAAATTTGTAAAGCTTGTAGCTTGGTATGATAATGAATGGGGCTATTCCCACAAGCTTGTTGACTTGGCAGTGTATATGTGTAAAATTGATGCAAAAGCATAACATAAATCAAGCTCGGTATTGACCGGGCTTGATTTTGTTTATTGCAAAAACACAATGAATATATATTTTAGGATAGCACAAATTAGAATAGAATTTTTATATTTACGTAAGTATAATAAATATTAGAAGTAATACCTTTACTAATATTTTTCCTGCAATTTGCGTTTCAAACAAACATTAATAATTAAGTGGGAGGACTGCAAAATGGAGATTCTAAATCACGTAATGGAAGAGGTTCTCAAAAGAAACCCAAATGAACCTGAGTTTCATCAGGCGGTAAGAGAAGTTCTTCTATCTCTGGAGCCCGTTGCAAAAAAACATCCTGAATGGGTGAAAGACAAGATATTCGAGAAAATTGTAGAACCCGAAAGACAAATCATTTTTAGAGTACCATGGATAGATGACAATGGAGAAGAACATATTAACAGAGGCTTCAGAATTCAATTTAACAGTGCTATAGGCCCTTATAAAGGAGGCTTACGATTCCATCCTTCGGTTAATCTTGGAATTGTAAAGTTTCTTGGCTTTGAACAAATCTTCAAAAATTCTCTAACCGGGCTGCCCATTGGCGGCGGTAAAGGCGGCAGTGATTTTGATCCAAAGGGCAAATCCGATGGGGAAATAAAAAGATTTTGTCAAAGCTTTATGCTGGAGCTTAGCAGACATATAGGAGAAAATACGGATATACCTGCAGGTGATATAGGTGTTGGTGGTCGTGAAATAGGATATTTATACGGTATGTACAAGAAGATCCATAATGAATTTACCGGCGTTTTAACCGGTAAGGGCTTAACCTGGGGCGGAAGTTTAGTAAGAACTCAAGCTACAGGCTATGGATTATGCTACTTTATGAACGAAGCCTTAAAGGTTAAAGGCAAATCCTTTAATGGCGCTGCCGTTGTTATTTCAGGATCAGGCAATGTGGCTATTTATGCAAATCAAAAAGCTGTTGAGTTAGGAGCCAAGGTTGTAGCTATGAGTGACTCAAACGGCTATATTTATGATTCCAACGGCATTAATCTGTCTACTGTTAAAAAAATAAAGGAAGTTGATAGAAAAAGAATAAGTGAATATGTAAAATATCACCCAAATGCTGTATACACTGAAGGCTGCAGCGGAATTTGGACTATTAAATGCGATATTGCTCTTCCTTGTGCAACTCAAAATGAAATTGATGAGGCCTCCGCCAAGACATTGATTGCTAACGGTTGTTATGCAGTGGGCGAAGGTGCAAACATGCCCTCTACCTTAGAAGCTGTTGATTTATTTATTGAAAACAATGTAATCTTTGGGCCTGCCAAGGCAGCCAATGCAGGAGGTGTAGCCGTATCGGCTCTTGAAATGTCTCAAAACAGCATGAGATATTCTTGGACTTTTGAAGAAGTAGATGCTAAATTGCAGCAAATAATGAAGGATATATATGAAAAATGCAGCAGTGCCGCAAATGAATATGGCTATGCGGATAACTTAGTTGTAGGTGCAAATATCGCCGGTTTTACAAAAGTAGCCGAGGCTATGTATTCACAGGGAATCTAGTTCCATGCCAATCTTATGTAATAATATTTTTCCATAAAATAAATTAAGGGATTGCCCTACATACATGAACCTTTCCCTGCATTTTTAATTTATAATCATCATTGACAATTATAAATTATAGTATGCGGAAGCTTCTGCTTTGTACGACATTCCCTTTACAATTGGGCCGGATTATACTTTTACCTTTGTAATAACTTATATATAAATTTTATCATATATGTAACTTATTACGAATAATGTACTGCTTCCGAAATCATAAACATATTTTAAAATATAGATTAAACATTACGTTAGGGAGTACAGGTATATGCTTATCAATAATCCACCTTTATCCATTGAACCATTTTTAAAAATAAGCTTTGAAGGTATGCCTTTAAAGTTTACGACACCTATATATCGGGATACTAATCGTTGCTTTCTTCCATTATTAGAGTTTATTAATCAAATCGGCGGCAAGTATAATATAGAGGACGGAAAGCTTAACATATTATTTAACGGAAAATCAGGAATTACTATAAATTATGAACTAGATGCTTATAAATTTTTAACAATTGCTAGTGTGTTTCACATATCCTTGTTTGATCTATGCAAAATATTAGAACTTAAAACCCTTTGGAACTATAACCGCAGTTCCATATCACTATATTGGAATAGAGATAACCGTGAGTATAAAAGGTCTGTGCCCGGTAGAACTGCTTTAATTCGATTTGAAGATGTAACTGCCTCTGAGGTTTATTTATCTTCAAATAATCTTGAAAAATTCAGAACTATGGCAGACTATATGTTTTCAGCCGGCGTTCCTTTTCATATTGCATGGATCCCAAGATTTATAGATCCCCCAAATCACGTAGACAATGATATATCTCGAGATTACAGTATGCCAAATGCCAATTTTCTTTTCACAATTGAGTATTTACTTAGCAAAAACGGGATAATAGGTTTGCACGGTTACACTCATCAATATGGTAATGAGGTCAGTGCAGATGGTACTGAGTTTAACGAAGAACGGAATAATGATGAGAACAGCGCAAGGAAAAGAGTTGAAGCCGCCATTAAAGCTGCAAATAAATTAGAGCTGCCTTTTAAGTTCTTTGAGAGTCCCCATTTAGCTGCTACTGCATTTCAACAAAGTATATTTGAACAATATTTTGACATTATTTATGAATGCTTTGTTGGCATATGGGGAGAAAAGATTGTAAAAAGCCCAAGGAATCAAAGAACGTTATATGTTCCTACTCCTTTAGGCTATGTGGAAGGTGAAAAAGGCACCGAGCAAATGCTTCATAGAATAAATAATTTGCAGAAAGGTACCTTAGCCAGTTTATTTTTTCATCCGACTATTGATTTTGAATATATAACTCTTCGAAATGACTCAACAGGATACCCACTTAGCAGTTATTCCGAAAATTCATCCCTTCACCAAATTGTAAACGACTTATATGAGAAAGGGTGCAGCTATACCAAAATCACAGATTTATCCTATGACAGCAGCTTAAAAAACAAGCATCTGGGAGCAAGCTTTTTAAGTAACCTT
>JAEZDX010000571.1 GCA_023417975.1 Bacillota bacterium | reverse complement strand
ATATGAAGCTGATAGAGGCGCCTTGGGGAGAGCATAAGGAGTTAATAAAATTTAGGAATAGATTGGATAGTGTTTTTCAAAATCGTCCTACTGCAAATGTGGTGTTGGACCAGGCTAAATGTACAGTAGATACCGCCTTAAAGAGAGCTGTATTATGCCTAAAATATTCCTCTTTAATTGGTAAAAAAGTTCTGTGTATCGGTGATGATGATATGGTAAGTATAGCTTTAGGGTTTTTGATAAAGGAGTTATTTCCTTTGAGAAAAGGTAACTCAGCTATATGCGTTATGGATATAGATGAAAGGATTCTCGGTTATATAAACAATATTGCAAAAGAGGAAGGTTTACCTATAAAAACTGAGAAAGTAGATTTTAGAAATACCATAATTAGTAAGTATAGAGATGGTTTTGATTGTTTTTTTACGGATCCCCCATATACACTACAAGGTATGAATTTGTTTCTATCTAGAGGATTGGAAGCAATGAAGAAAGAAAAAGGGCTGCCCATATTTTTATCCTTCGCACATAAATATCCGGATTTCTATTTGAGTATGCAGAGGAGCTTTTTAGACATGGGGCTGATGACTTCAGAAATAATGCCTATGTTTAATAATTATGAAGGTGCAGAGATTATCGGAAATTCAGGACAAATGATAGTCCTAAAAACAACAGGCAGTACAACACCTCTCATACGGAATTCCTATGTTGGCGAATTGTATACCGGGGAAATTAAAAGAACTGTACGGCTATATAAGTGTAAAAAGTGTGGAGAAGTTATAAAAGTAGGTAATTCCCAAAGATATTTAACTATAGAACAATTAAAATCCCAAGGCTGTGAAATATGCAGCGGCAATACTTTTGCAATGGTAGAAAAGATAACTGTTGCAAAAAAATAAAAATGTTTTCTATGTTCTATGCAGATTTAAAAGCACTATTTGACAGTTTGAGGCTGTAAATGGTGCTTTTTTTCATTCTTATAAAGCAGGATTATTTGCAAGTGACAAAATGAAATCATCTATCATTGATTCAAAGCTTTCTTCTAGACTTACTTCTCCATGAAAGTAGCCAAGAAAAATCATTGAGACAAAACCATGTAAAAGACTTCTAAATGTACGAAGCTTATGGACTACTTGGGTTTCATCCTTTATGTAAAAATGTAAAACTTGGCGAAGAATATTATTAGTTTCTTTAGCTAAAAGAAATGCTTCTTCATTTTCTATATTAGGTATATTAATGAAAAGTCTATAACCGGTTGCATTGTCCAAAGCAAATTTCCGGTAAATATAGGCAAACTCACGTATTGCTGTCTCACCGCTTTTACCGATTAAGCTTTTCGTCAACTTTGAATTCAATTCTTTAAAGAGGAATACGGTCATCTGTGATTTTAAATCATCCATATTGTCAAAATGATTATATAAAGACGGATATTTTATATCAAGTTTTTCTGCAATTTTTTGAAAGGTAACTTGATTAAGACCAATTTCATTTGCCAATAAGAAAGCAACCTGAATGATTTTTTCTCTGGTTAAATTTCTTTTTTGCATGTTTTCAGCACTCCTTGTAATATTACTTCTTAATAATAGTATAGCATTAAGAAAAGTACTTATCAAACTACAAAATATAGTTTACAAACTACAATATATAGTTTAACATTGTATTGTAAAGAAGTAAATTAATATTATTTTACGGATTTTGCAGGATGTCCATAATAAATTATTTTCTTTAATGACTTATTTGCACAAGAGGAGAGGATATGTATATGAAACTGTGGAAGAGAAATTTGATAGTATGCTGGTTTGGAATGTTTGTAACAGGTGTTGGAATGAGTCAGATAGCACCCATAATGCCACTTTATATAAAGCAGCTAGGCATTTCCGATACTTCTTCAATATCCAAACTGTCCGGAATTGCCTTTGGCATCACATATATAATATCGGCTATATTTTCACCAATCTGGGGCAATGCAGCAGATAGATTCGGACGTAAGCCTATGTTATTAAGGGCAAGTCTTGGTATGGCGGCAGCTATTGTATTAATGGGATTTGCACCAAATGTATATGTACTAATAGCACTAAGACTACTTCAAGGTGCTATTACAGGCTACAGTACAGCTTGCACGACTCTTATTGCAACTCAGACGGATAAAGAGAATGCCGGCTACGCGTTAGGCACACTTTCAACAGCCAGTATTGCAGGATCACTTCTAGGACCTACTATTGGCGGATTAATAGAAGATGCATTTGGATTACGTCCCGTATTCTTTATAACAGGTGCACTGCTTCTAGTTGCATTTATTACAACTCTTATTTTTGTGGAAGAAGTTTTTGTACGTGAAGATAAAAAGCCACTAAATGCTAGAGAAGTTTGGCATATGGTGCCTGAAAAGGACTTAACTATAGTGTTGTCTGTTACTTTCTTTATAATAACACTTGCGCTCTATACTATTGAGCCAATCATAACGGTATATGTAACGCAATTAAGCAAAAGTACAAATCATATTGCTCTAATTTCCGGATTGGCCTTTTCAGCTTCCGGTTTGGCAAATATAATAGCTGCACCAAATTTAGGAAAGCTATCCGATAAGATAGGGGCACATAAAGTTATTTTAATAGCCCTTGCAGCTGCAGGACTCATCTATATTCCACAAGCCTTTGTAAAAAGCCCGTGGCAGCTAATGGGACTAAGGTTTATGCTAGGAATTACTCTGGGAGGACTAAATCCAACTATAAATACTATGGTAAAGAAGATTACACCTAATTCCATAACAGGCAGAATATTTGGTTTTACAATATCGGCAGGTTATCTAGGTGTATTTGGGGGTTCAGTTTTAGGTGGACAAGTTGCAGCTAAGTTTGGTATAAATTATGTTTTCTTTGTTACAAGTGCGCTATTATTATTAAACTGCTTATGGGTCTATTTTAGAGTGTATAGAAAATTTAATTTGAATTAGTATTAAGTATAATGAGTAATTGTAGTTGTTGCAAAATAATAAAAAATAGGAGGAATTAAAAAGTGAGAATTAAATGGTTCGGACATTCATGTTTTATGATAACATCAGAGAATGGGGCGAAAATACTACTGGATCCTTATAAAAATGCTTTGGGGTATAAATTGCCTAAGAATATAGAAGCACATATAGTAACTACAAGTCATGATCACAGTGATCATAATTATATAAATTCAGTAAAAGGAGAATTTGTGCATATAAGCAAAACAGGTAATTTTTCTGAACACGGTATAGAAATAAAAGGAATTGAAACCTTTCACGATAAAGTCTCAGGAGCTAAAAAGGGGAAAAACATTGTATATAGTTTTAATATCGATGGTATAAATATATGTCACTGTGGGGATCTTGGGCATATTCTTAATGAAGAGCAAATTAAAGAATTAGGAAAGGTGGACATATTATTTCTTCCGGTTGGAGGAGGGTATACAATAGATGCCTTTGATGCTGCAAAAGTAATGGAGCAACTAACACCTACAGTGGTAATACCAATGCACTATAGGACAAAAGCGCTGGGTCCCATTGGTCTTTCCTTTGAAAAAGTTGATAAATTTATAGCAGCCACAGGAGTAGAAGCAAAAAAATATGGGGAATTGGAATTAAACAAAGCCAATATTAATGATTATTCCGGCATTGTTGTACTAAAATATGATTAATATTAAATATAAAAATATACTTGCTAACTATGGTAAGTCAAATTGAAAGGTGATGAAAAGCGACATTTCAGACTAAATTATGTATAACATATAGCTTGTCAGTTTATAATAAATTTTTTTGTAGTATTCTATAAACATACTATATATAGATGTGTTAATTGAGGTGTTTGAGAAATAAAAAAAGGAGGAGCTTTATATGGTCAATATTATAAACCATGAGAATGTGTTATTTTCAATTAAGTCCCATAAAAATATTAAAACATCAACTGTAATAGGAAATATAATCGCTAATCTGGTTTCTTTTGGGGTTGCAGGGAGGATAACAGATGATTTTACACTAAGTCTTACTTCGGAAAACTTATATATAGAGGCGACAGGATATGCTGCTTGGGGTGGACTTCCTGAAACATTGAGTACGGAAAAGATCAGCAGAGAAGAAATAAAGGCTTTCGAAGTAAAGGAAGAGGGATGTCAAGAAATAATTAATATAGTAACTGTTAATGGTAAGAAGATGACTTTTGTGAGGGATAATGAAAATAAGGATGACTTAGGATCAAAGATGGCAAGGTTGTTTATAAATTCTTGAAAACGTAGAGTGTGTTGAGAGTGCTAATGTACTTAAAACACACTTTTTTTATTGTAATATTTCCGTAGAAATACAATGGTTAACAATAATTAAAAATAATAATTCGATAAGCTGTTTAAAAAAATGACAAGTAGTGATAAAATATTTATGGCATAGGGGTTAACGTAAAATTAACATTAGCTTTACATTTATATAACAAATTGGAGAGGGGAGATACAATGTTAAAAGCTAATACGAGAAAGAAAGACAAACTATTCACAATGCTTATTGATATTTCTGCCAACTTAAAAGAGGGAGGGCAGTATTTTTTTGATTTTAAGATTAAGAAAAAAGAAGATCTAGAAGAATTTCAAAAAAAGATGAAAGAGTATGAACACAAAGGGGACAAGTTTATTAATGAAATAATAAAAGAGCTGAATAATACTTTCATTACTCCAATTGATCGAGAAGATATCTTACAGCTTGCTGACCATATGGATGATATTCTCGATGGTTTGGAACAGTGTGCAGCACATTTTTATATATATAACATTTATGAGATAGACAATTATATGGTTGAGTTCAGTGAATTATTAAATAAATGTACAAATGAGATACATAGTGCTGTGGAATTGCTTTCACGAAAGAAGCTTATAGATATAAGAGAACATTCAATAAAAATTAAAGAATATGAGGAAAAGTGCGATTTACTGGAGAGAATGGCTAGAAAAGAGTTGTTTGAAAAACAAAAGGATGTAATTAGGCTCATTCAATATAAAGAGATTTATGAGCTGCTTGAAGATACTGCAGATGAATGTAAAAATGTAAGTAAAGCACTGGAGACAATAATAATGAAAAATGCATAAGGAGAGTTTAAATGGATATATCATATATAACCATAGGTATTACTGTTATTCTTGCACTGTCCTTTGACTTTATTAATGGTTTTCATGACACTGCAAATGCCATTGCTACTGCGGTATCTACTAAAGCATTAACTCCAAGAGAAGCTATTATGATAGCTGCAGTAATGAATTTTGCAGGTGCAGTAGCTTTTACCGGTGTAGCTAAAACAATTTCTAAGGACATTGTGAATTTGGAAGCTATTAATAACGGATCATTAGTTATTATTGTTGCACTGCTTTCAGCAATAATATGGAATCTAATAACATGGTACTTTGGTATACCAAGTAGTTCATCGCATGCGTTAATAGGTTCTATTGCAGGGGCAGCTATTATTGCAGCCGGAACTGCAGCTATAAACTTTACTGGGTTTATTTCTATTGTGGAGGCACTGATATTATCACCCTTAATTGCCTTTGCGACAGGTTATACAATGTTTACAATATTTAAGTATATATTTAAAAGCTTTAATCTTTCAAAAACAAATAGAAGGTTTAGAAGGCTTCAGGCTTTAACAGCAGCAATACAATCTTTTGCTCATGGTACAAATGATGCTCAAAAGTCTATGGGCATAATAACAATGGCGCTTGTAAGCAGTAATTTATGTAAACCGGGCAGTATACCTCTTTGGGTTCAAGTTTGCTGTGCTACTGCAATGGCAATGGGAACTTCAATAGGCGGTTGGAGGATAATAAAAACTGTAGGAACGCAAATAATGAAAATAAAACCGGTTAATGGGGTTGCAGCAGATTTGTCTTCGGCACTTATTATATTTGGAGCATCAAAAGTGGGATTACCAGTTAGTACAACTCATGTTATATCTTCAGCTATAATGGGAGTAGGCACATCCTATAGAGTGAAAGCCGTAAAGTGGAATACAGGGAAAAGAATGGTGATTACATGGTTTATAACATTGCCTATCTCAGCAATGTTGTCATCATGCATTTATCTAATTATTAACCTGTTCATATAAGTTAATACTTATACAACTAATACCAGAGGAAACCCTGGTGTTTTTTATTGCAAAGTAAAATGTATTAATGGAAAATAATTATTAAATAATATTGACATGTGATAGATGCGTATATTAAAATAGAAGAAACAATACTACCGATAGTTAGGAGAAAGGATGTGTATAAGTGTCAAGACAAAAAATATTGGAGGCGGCATTTCAACTTTTTTGTGATGGAAACTATAACAGTGTGAGCCTAGAGAATATAGCAGAAAAGGTTGGAATTAAGAAACCTTCCATATATGCACATTTCCAAAGCAAAGAGCAATTGTTTCTTCAGATTCTGGACAGAGAAATAGATAGAATTGCAGTCTATATCGAAGAAAATATGATGTACAAACCTTTAGATACATCTGAAGCAGCTTTATACGATTATTTAATAGCCAGCTTGGAATTTATAGATAAAAATACAATGTCGGCAAGGTTTTTTAATCGGATTTTGAATTCTCCACCATCAAATTTGATTAATGAAATAAGTATTAAATTCGATTACATATATAACATTACAACAGTAATTAAAGTAGATATTTTAAAAAATTCCATATTAAAGAAGCATATAAAGACGCTGCCTTTAGAGAAATTACTATATTCATTTAATTCGCTCCTAATAGGTAATATTGCAATGGCAATGAGAGAAGAAAGATTGGAAGTAGAAAAAATTAATTTTACATGGAAGCTTTATTGGAATAGCATTAAAAAGTAAAAGGTGCAAGGGAGTAGCTAATATGAAATTGAGAGAAAAAATAATTATACCTGTATTGTTGATTTTAACATTAAGTATAAGTATATTGGGAGTAATTAGTTATGAGAAGTCGGAAAAAATAATATTAAATCAATTATACAAACAGGCTGAAAATGAATTGAATACAGGTTCTGCAATTTTAAAGTCAAATTCTGAAAATATAAAATTGTATATAAATAATATGAAAATAGGTAGTAATGGATATGCATATTTAGTCGATGAAAAAGGTACAATATTTGTTCATCCAGATAGTTCGTCAATAGGAGTAAATTTAAATGACAGTTCCTGGGGAAAGACAATATTATCAAAGCAAAAAGGCAGTCTTACATACGAGTACAAAGGTGCAGAAAGATACACAGTATTTGAAAAGATTAATAAAGAAATACTGGTAATAGCTATACCGGTGAATGAGTTTGTAGCACCGCTGAATTCATTAAAAATTACAATTATAGCCGTATTAAGCATAGCAATAGTATTATCTGTATTGCTGCTATTTGTAATAATAGATAGGTTAATAATTAGAAATGTAAAAAAACTTGTTAGAAGTATGGAATCGGTAGGACAAGGTAACTTGAATATTGTGGTTGAGAAGAGCAGCAATGATGAAATTGGAGCTATTGCAAAAAGTTTTGAAAAGATGTTAGTTAATTTGAGAAAGCTTGTTTTTGATATTCAGAGGGCTATGTCTAGTATAGATAGCACTTCTGAAACAATAACAAGTTCTATGGGAGAAGTAAGTAAATCTTCTGAGGAAGTATCAAGAACAGTTCAGGAAATTGCATTAGGAGCAACTGATCAGGCTGAAAGGACTATGTCAACGGCAAATCATGCAAATGAATTATCCCAAGTAATCGACGAAATCTCAAAAAAAATAGATTTAACTAATAATAGCGCTAAGGATTTGAAAATAAAAAATAACATTGGTGCTGCTTCTATAAATGAATTACAAAGCAGTTTTAAAGAAAATACCGAAGCAATAGTATCGGTATCCGAAGATGTGAATGAACTTATGGATAAATCAAAATCTATTGATATTATCGTAAGTACTATAAAGGCAATAGCTTCGCAGACAAATCTTCTTTCACTTAACGCAGCAATTGAGGCAGCAAGGGCAGGTGAGTTGGGAAGAGGTTTTTCTGTGGTAGCAGATGAGATAAGAAAACTTGCAGATCAATCTACTGCAGCAACAGGAGAAATTCATAAAATACTTGAAGATATTATAGTATTAATAAGTAAAACAAATAGCACTGTAGCAAATGCAAAAAATATAGAGAGAAGTGCTAATAATTCTTTAGCTCAAACGCGAGAAGCTTTTGAAAAAATTGCACAAT
>JAEZDX010000484.1 GCA_023417975.1 Bacillota bacterium | reverse complement strand
ATGTACACTTGTGCTCTCACAGCTTATTCATGTTTTTGAGTGCAGATCGGAAAAGCATTCATTGTTTGAAATAAACCCATTTACAAATATATATCTGCTTGGAGCGGTAGCTGTATCTGTCTTTATGTTGTTGGCAGTAATATACATTGCACCCTTACAGAATGTATTCGATACAGTAGCCTTGGGTTTAGGACAATGGCTTATAGTATTATTCTTTTCCGGAATAATAGCCTTTATAAATAGCCTATATATGTATTTACAAAGAAAATAATACGGGAGTATACTCCCGTATTACCTTTATTTGTATTTATATTGTACTTTAGTCGCTTTTTTTACAGCCCCGCCGTCAACCGGGAATAAATCCTTCTTTGTAGTAAGATTCATTACGTTCAAAATTTCAATGTTCTCTCGGTTCTCTTTACCCTTCTTACCCTTTAAGCCTTGAACCATTACAAGGTTACCTTGGCTTATAGCAATGAAAGCAGGTTTCTTGAACCATCTGTTCTTCTTATATATACAAGTCACAACACCTTTGCTTCTCTCAGGTCGTACAATCAACACCGCTCTTATCTTATGAAAAATCCACAGTATTGCTTTTTCCTCAACCTTTACAGAAAGTATATTTCCTCTTACCTGAGTGAGGCGGTCGCCATATTTTTTTAAATATGAGTCCTGATAATATTTTGCTAGCTTTTCTCTAAATCCCATATGTATAACTCCTTTATCTAATAATTTCCTTATTAACTTTAATAAATATTTAATATATTGTAAATATACAAAACCAGAAAATATTTAATATTGATAAAATAACTTTATTTTATTCAATTTCTGCATGGCTTCGTTAATAATACAATACTTAACTTTAATTATTATATCATAGTATTTAAAAGATTAAAATATAGGATATATGTATTTGTTATTCCCTAAAGCAAATGAATTTACACCAATGAATTTACACATTGCGATTAATCAAATACAGTTTTCAACAAATAATATAATATTAACTTACATTAATTTATAAATTATGGTATTATTAATTTTATAAGCAAGAAAAATAGGTAAATATTATCAGTTAACAAGTTGTTTATTCATAAAATTTCTGAGAAGTGGGACAAGATTTACACAACATAGATAGTCTCTATATATAATATCATAAAGGATAGTGAGGGATAATTATGTGTCTTGGTATACCATTAAGAATAGAAAGCATTGAAGAAAATAATGAAGCTGTAGGAGAAATGAATGGAGTAAAGCAAAGAATAAGAATAGATCTTATTCCCAATGTAAAATGCGGTGACTATGTTATGGTACATGCTGGCTTTGCCTTGGAAAGAATTGAGGAGAATGTTGTAAACGAAACCTTGGATATCTTTCTGGAAGTTGCAAAAGCAGCACAGGATGTATAGTAGAGGTACTGCGAATGAATATTGATAATTTAAAGTATAAGCTTAATTACATCAATAGCTTTGACCGCGTTATAAGCATTATGGAAGTATGCGGCACTCATACTATGGCTATAGGAAAATATGGCATAAGAGAACTGCTTGCAC
Source organism: Bacillota bacterium (assembly GCA_023417975.1). Classification (GTDB taxonomy): domain Bacteria; phylum Bacillota; class Clostridia; order Clostridiales; family Clostridiaceae; genus JAEZDX01. The sequence continues at coordinate 1,084 of JAEZDX010000484.1, read as the reverse complement.
CAAATATAAATTTATTATCTGGACCTGGATGTCCTGTATGTGTCACTCCTGATAACTACATAGATTATATTTATGATCTTGCATTAAATAAAAATTGTATTATTGCTACATATGGAGATATGATCAGAGTTCCTGGAAGCAGCAGAAATATATCCCTAGAGAAGGCTAAGGCGCTGGGCGCTGGTGTAAAGATGGTTTATTCCAGCATGGATGCACTAAAGCTTGCAAGTGAGAATAAGGAAAAGAAAATTGTTTTTCTGGGAATCGGTTTTGAGACTACTACGCCGGCCACAGCGGTTGCAATAGGCGAGGCGGAGAAGTTGAAACTGGATAATTTTTATATATTATCCATGCATAAAAGAATAGAACCTGTAATGAGAGCTTTGCTTGAAGATAGAGAGCTTAAAATAGATGCTTTTTTGTGTCCAGGGCATGTAGCTGTAATTATTGGACAAGATGGGTTTGAATTTTTGAAGGAATATAATTGTATATCCTCTATTGCCGGCTTTGAATTGGAACAGGTAATAGAGGGCTTATACCTTATTGTAAAGGATTTAAAGGAAGGCAGCATAGGTATCAAAAATGCATATAGCTCTGTTGTAAGAAAAGAAGGAAACATTGAAGCTAAAGCGATAATACATAAATATTTTTACAGCAGTAATGACAGCTGGCGTGGGTTAGGAAACATAGAAGAAAGCGGCTATAAATTAAGAAAAGCATTTGAAAAATATGATATAGAGAAAATATATCCCATGAACGATAAAATTAATCAAATATCAAATAATGGGTGTCAGTGCGGAGAAGTGCTGAAAGGTAAAATTAGACCGGAGCAATGTGTTCTTTTTGCAAAGGCATGCACCCCTGAATCTCCTGTGGGACCTTGTATGGTATCCGGAGAGGGAAGCTGTGCAGCCAGATTTAAATATGGCAGTTATTAATTGAGGTTAAGGATGTGATTTTATGGAGGAAATTGTTTCTTTATCTTATGGTAATGGAGGAAAGAAAACTTCCAGACTTATAGAAGAAATTATATTGCCTGCTTTTAATAATAACGCTTTGTCGCAGCTAGGGGATGGAGCATTAC
>JAEZDX010000428.1 GCA_023417975.1 Bacillota bacterium | reverse complement strand
GGTGGAAACTTGAGTTGCTCCTGAATTAAATGCAGTGATAAAATCGCTTTTCAAGGTTTCTTTAGTCTGACCGCTAATGCCGAAAATCAAATCTACATCTATTGTGGTAAAGCCAGCAGCAGAAGCTAATTTTACTTTTTCAGTACCGCTAATATATTCCCTGCCCAAAGTTTTCAGACACTTTTCATTAAAGGACTGAATGCCTATGCTGATCATATCAAAACCGATATTTTTCAGCTTCTGAAGAGCTTCTTCGTTAACGTCCCTTGGATGAAGCTCTATTCCTATATTGGATTTAATGTGAAAATTGTTTTTCAGTGCAGCTAATATGTCCGAAAGCTCATCCAACATAAGGGCAGGTGAACCGCCGCCAAAATATACACTTGTTATTTTGCTTTTTTTCTTACCTTGTGCACTTACCATATTGATCTCTTTTATTAAAGCATCCTTATATGATGTGGCCAGTGCCTTATCATACTGTATTTTATTATACGGACAAAAGGGACATAGAGTTGTGCAAAAAGGAATATGAACATATATACCAAGCTCAGGAACATCCATATTGAGGTTCAGATTATTTTCGTTAGTAAAAATGAACGGCTTTAAGGACTTTGTAAAAAGAACTCTTAATAAATCAGTAATCATTAAACAGCACTCCTAAACATATTTTAAGTAAGTTTTAAGCATATCAAAAATCACACTAATATTTCCTTTACAAAGGAGAGAAAATTCAACAGCAAAAAGGTATCCGCATTGTTCGCAAAGGCCATCAATTTCAACGCATCTTCCGCACACGAATCTTTGCTTGTTTTCAGAAACTATGCATTGATAGCAAGGTCTATCCCATTTATTGCTGAGATAATAGTCTAAAGCTGAGTAGAGGTTAAAGATAGGATAACCTTTCTTAATGGCTGACTTAATTGAAGTAACAGCCTGTACTTTTTCTTCGGTACTGAGAGAAAGCCACTCTGTACCTTTATATGGCGTGTGAAAATTAAAGGATATGGAGTTTAAATTTGGAGTTACCTTTACTAATTCGCATAAAGGTTCAATATCCTTGTAGTTAACTTTGTTTACTGCCATATAAACGCATATATTGGAAGAATTAGCCTTGGAGATGTTTTTCATTATGGTGTCAAAGGTATTTCCCCTTATGTAATTGTGATTTTCCTTAGTACCATCAAGACTTAAAAATATTACATCTGCCTCAGGTATATCCAAGTCTATTGTGCCGTTAGTTACAAGGTTTACGATTAGAAAACCGATTTCTTTAGCTTCCTTTACAAGTTCACGTATTGTCTTGCTGCCATCCTTCCAGCATAAGGTTTCCCCACCGCAGAAAAAAAGTATTCTAATTCCATCACGGTAGAGACTGTGCATTTCTTCCAATATAGCTGTATAAGGATATATGACTTTGTTTATATTGTTAACTGCACAGTGTTTACAGGTTAAATTGCAATAATCCGTAAGAATTATGGTACCTAAGATAGGTTTTTTCATTTTAAAAAGAATAGTTTTTAAGCCAAAAGTACCTAAGCTAAATAAAGACTTTACTTTCAAATACTTCACCGACCTTATAAAAATTATTAATTGAGTTCACTTAATCTTTTCTTAATATAATCAAAGTCAAAAGAGGAACATATTCTCAAATTTTCGGCATTTAAAATTCTATAGTGCTTAGATATTATATTTTGTTGTATTTTATAATTATCTTTAAATTCAATATCTTTCCACCAAATATAACCTCCAAAAGTCCTTTCATAGCTTTTATCATACCCGTCAAAAGCTAGAGCTAAAATAATATCCTCTGTATCGTTTCCAAAGGCTAGCTGCAGAATTTCACTGTCTTTAAAAATAGTACAGGCAGCTATGGCAGTAGTCCAGCCTAAGGAACCACGGTCCTTCTCTATTTGAACCAAGGTTTTCTTTGATATTCCTAACATATCGGCCATCTTATCTTGTGTGTAGTTTTTTTCATTTCTTATAAGCTTGATTTTTGAATCCACTATTTTTATAAATTCTTCTCTTGTCATAGCAATCCTTTCAATAATTATTAAATTTGAATATATTTATACATAAATGGTATAAAAGCATACAATAGTGTAATATTACACTAATGTATGCAATAAATCAAGTGAAATATATATAAGCTTTCGTAATTAGTTTTAAAATAATGATATAATGATAAATATCAAAGACGCACATCCTTCAAAAGAAGGTTTATGCCGATTCTTGTAAAAAATAAGTTGTACAAGTCCATATAAACAAAATTGAGATAAGAATAGAAGATAATGAACACATTGAAGTTAAGGTTTATAGGAGTGAAGTCATGAATTTTCTAATAGACTCTAGTGTATTATTATTTGTTAATCTTGGATATATACATTTGCTGCTAACTAGAAGAAGAAATATTAGAGACACTTTAGTTATCTTTATAATTAATACGGTTATTACTTTATTTGGAGCAATTCTTTCTGATATTTTTCTAAAAGAAACTATTTTTTACGATTATGCAATATTTATTTTACTATGTACACTTTTCATCTACATTCATTTGGTTTTTCAGGAGTCAATTTCAGTAAAGATATTTACTGCTGTTACTGTATGGCTTTTCTCTATAAGTATATTAATTATTGGCAGTTGTATAATGGGTTTGTTTTTTTGGGGAGATAATGACACTTATAGATCTTTGTCAGTCGTACAGAGAGGTTTTATCCAATTGGTTATTATGCCTATAATATTCTTTTTCCGAAAACAGTATAAGCAAATGCTTAGATTAGTAACTAATAAAGTAATAAATATAATATCCTTATACAGCATCATAATATTTTTATTTTTAGTTAATTATTATGAGTTTAATGCTAAGAAACCTATAATTTCCTATGGGTTTTTTAATAGTGTTATGTTTATAATAATAATTATATTGTCATACATAATAATTTTTATTGCCGTTTACTCTGTAAATAAAAACGTAGAACTACAATATAAATTTAAAATTACAGATACTCAAATAGAATTACAGAAACAAAATTATGATACCTTAAATAAAACTCTTGAAAATTACTATTCATTCAAACATGATATAAGATATCATATGGTGGCAATAAAATCCATGTTGGAGGCTAAAAATTATATAGCTGCAGCACAATATATGGACAAATTAAATAAAAGTGAAATAGCTCTAAATGTTGGTAAATTATGCGATAATTTTGCTATAGACTCCTTCCTAAAATATTACGAGAGCATTGCTGTGAAGAATAATATTGAATTTACAGTTAAAGCAAATATTCCCCAAGAAATTAACGTTGATAATCTTGATTTATCAATTGTTTTGGGTAATTGTATTGAAAATTGTATTGAAGCTTGTAAAAATTTAGACACTAATCACAAAAAATATATTGATATAAAAGCTGACATTAGGGGTTTGCAGCTAATTATTAAGATTAGAAACAGCTTTAACGGAAAAGTGGTAACTGAAAGGGATGTCATAAGAACAAGTAAAGATGGGCAAGGACACGGTATTGGACTGACTAATGTTAGAAAAGTAATTGAAAAATATAGTGGTTATTTTAAGGTTAAATATGATGGTAATGAATTTGAAGTGCACATTATTATGAATTATAATTAAGTAATAAAATATAGAAGGTGGTATTAATGATAAATATTGCAATCTGCGATGACACTAAAGAGGATGTAGAAATAATATCAACCTACATATCAAAAAAAGTTACGACCTCAAATATAGCTTTTAAAATAAATATCTTTAGTGATGGGGAAGATTACATTGATAATGTTAATTCATGTAGAGAGACATATGATATAGTATTTTTAGATATTTATATGAAATTTTCTAATGGTATAGAGATTGCAAGAAAAATCAGGGAGTTTGATAAAGAATGTAAAATTATTTTCATAACTTCTTCAAAAGAACACGCTATTGATAGCTATGATGTGCGAGCGCTTCATTATATATTGAAACCAATAGATGAAGAAAAGCTTGGTTTAGCTATCGAGATGGCTATAGAAGGTTTAAATAAGGAAAATAAACAAATTGTTATTAAGAATAAAAAAGGAAGCTATAGAATTATTCTTAAAGATATTTTATATGCGGAAAGTAATGCAAGAGTCGTAAATACATATTTAAAATCCGGTGAGGTAATAAGTTTTTATTCAAAGCTTAAGGATTTTATTGAAAGTATTCATGACGATAGATTTCTTAAATGTCATAAGAGCTTTGTTGTGAATATGGATTATATTCTAAAGATAGAGAGTAATTTTATTTATATGAGTGGTAATATAAAGATACCGATAAGTACTTCTAATATCGCCGCTATAAAAGAAAAGTATTTAAAATATTTACTAGAAGCAATATAAAAAAACAGGCATGATATATTATCTCATGTCTGTTTTTTATATTTATTTTTTGACATTTTAAGTCCTAATTTTTACAACAGTAGTGTTTTTGTTACAATATATGATATTTTTTTATATAGTGATATTTATAGATTGTAATATAAGAAGAAATAATAAATTAATTTGGGAGTGTGAAGTATTATGGTTAATAAAATTATTGGAAGATTGTCAGTAAATAGGGTGGCTATAATCTATAAATTTTTTAAAGTAGGCTTTAAGTTTCATAATGGAAAAGGAGCACCATTTATAGAAATTTAATAATAGGATTAAATTGCATGTTTATCTGAGAATTTATTAGTAATTCTTAAGAAGGAAAAGCTCTTAAAATTTATTTGACGGAGGTAAATTTTTATGGGACAGGTAATTGTAATAACATCCGGTAAAGGAGGGGTTGGGAAGACTACAACAACGGCAAACATAGGCACTGCACTTGCAGCAGCAGGAAAAAAAGTCGTACTAGTTGACGGAGACACTGGGCTTAGAAACTTAGACATACTTATGGGACTTGAAAACCGGGTTTTTTATAACCTCATAGATGTCATTGAAGAAAAGTGTAGCTTGAAACAAGCGTTAATAAAAGATAAAAAGTACGAGAAATTATTTTTGCTTCCCACAGCACAAACCAAAAATAAGAATGATGTACAGCCTATAAAGATGTTGAATTTAATTAATAGGCTTAAGGCGGAGTTTGATTTTGTATTAATAGATAGTCCCGCAGGTATTGAACAAGGCTTTGAGAATTCTGTTATTGCTGCAGATAGAGCGTTAGTAGTAGTAAATCCGGAGATGACTTCAGTAAGAGATGCTGACAGAGTAATTGGCATACTTAAGTTGATGGGGATCACAGACTATAAGCTCATCATTAATAGAATAGATTATGATATGGTTAGAAGCGGTGATATGCTTGATGTAGAAGATATAGTAAGTAATTTGGAAATACAACTTGTAGGAATAGTTCCAAGCGATAAATCGATAACTATATCTACGAATAGAGGCTTACCTGTTGCACTAAATGAAAACACAAAAGTTGGACGAACATTTAAGGAAATAGCTATGAGATTAATGGGAAAAGATGTTCCATTTGTTGAATATCAAGAAAATGACAATGGATTTGTAGACGTACTAAAAAAACTATTTGTAGCTAAATAGGTGGTGGAGTTTATGAATATAAATAATGTTAAACAATCCTCAAAGGAGCTAGCAGGACAGAGGTTAAAGCTAATATTAATTCATGATAGAGCTGAAGCTAAGCTTGAGTTTTTAGATAGAATGAAAAATGATATTCTTGGTATTGTTAATAAATATGTTGATATAAATGATTCAGATGTAGAGGTGAAACTAATTAGAAATGATACTGAAGAAGATAATTCAACGGTATTAGTTGCAAATATACCTATTAGGAGTTACAAGTAAAAGCACAAACTATATAGTAAGCTGTGAAGAAGTCATTTTGTAAAATGTGCGCCAACGTAATAATGGATGCCTGAACGTATATTTTATGGAACTTAAACATATGTTGAGCATAATGCGGCATATTATAAGCAGAAAACCTATAAGAGCATTTCTTTTAAACTATGATGTTACTAAGAACAAAGTTTAAAGGAGATGCTCTTTTATGATATTCAAGAGTAATGAAAGCAGAAAAAAGTTTAGAATATTTATTGCTGTTATATGCATTGTTGCGGGAGTATGCAGTCTTCAACACCTTCCTATGGCAGCCTTGATGTTTTTATTAGCCTTTTTGTATGGATACAAAGGGATAAAGGGGTAGGTGAGTATATGTGTTTAAAAGTGAAAAATCTTATATTCAGTTATATTAAAGGAAAAAATGTACTTGCCGGAGCTGATTTTGAGGCTGAGAAAGGAAAAGTGAGTGCTATTTTAGGCGTGAATGGTGCAGGTAAAACTACGCTGCTTAATATTCTTGCGGGCATTTATACAAGCTATGGGGGTGAGGTGTTTGTTGACGGAGAACTTATTAGCAAGAAAAATGTCATGAAAATAAAAAGGAAGTTTTTTTTCATCGGAGATGAACCTATACTTTTTGAAGAGATGACTGCATTACAATTTATAAAGTATATTCATGCTATTTATAAGAAAAATCTCGACTATGGGAGACTTACTCAACTATCACAAAAATTTCAGTTTGAAAAGTATTTATGCATTGACTGCGGCAAGTTATCTTTAGGAAATAGACAAAAGGCCTTAATAATTACGGCATTGCTGCTCCAATGTGAAATACTGATTTTAGATGAGCCCTTGGTGGGATTGGATGTTATGGCTATAGAAATATTTTATGATGAAATTCGAAGCTATGCTGGGGATGGTAGAATAGTTATATTCTCAACGCATATTATAGAGGTTGTCAGCAATGCATGTGATAATGTCTTTGTCTTGGATAAGGGGAGAATCAGAGACAGCTTTGAAGTAACCGATGAAATTGATATAAAATCAAAATTTTTTGAGGTGTTGAATTATGCTGGAGATATTTAAAAGAGAGCTTAGGTATGAACTGCCAAAGGAAGGCGACAAAAAAAGAATGCTTGCCTTTATAGGACTTGCTATATTGGCATATATACTTTTTAAAGATAATCTTGCCCGAAATAAAATATCAATGTTAGCTATAGCAACAGGTATATCGCTGATAAGCTTTTACACCGCCGGATTATTTATGTTATCTAAGCTTAATGGAAGGTATATAAAATTATGGTTTTCTTTGCCTATAAGCAGACAGAGTTATATGGGAATCACGATTGTAATTAGCTATATAAAATATTATGTGCTAAGATCTCTGCCGTTTGTATTAGCTATGCTATTTATATGGAATGAGAAGCGGTACATGAATTTTACTAAAGCGGTTGTCATACTATTGCTTATAAGTGCGAATGCATTGATCTTTACATTTTTAGGTGGAATGGGAGCCATGTTATTAAATAAAATTACCTGGAGTAAAAGAAAGAGAAAAGAAAAAAGTAGAGGGCACTGCATAAGAAGTGTGAGCATAAATCTGGTTATAAGAGAATGGCAGAGTTTTAGAAAAGATAGATTAATTTTAATAAATCATACAGCCTATGGAGCTTTCGTCTTATTCTTTATCTATAATACATGTATGGCATTAAAGAATGCTGCCCTATTTGCTATGAGTCTTATGTTCCTTTCAAGCACAGCTGCTGTCAGTTATTCCAAGGATAAAAGTGTAATTAAGCTAACGAGAATTCTTCCTGTGAAAACATATAAAGTATTTATGGCCAAATATGTCTTCAATCTGAGTGTATCTATGCCTTTTTATGCTTTTGGTATTGTAATAATGAGTACATTTACAAAGATCTTATTGAGGGAATTGGTTATCTATACAATAATATCAAGCTTATTGACTACATTTGTAAAGCTGTATGCAGATTATATTGCACCTGTTTATGATTGGCAGCATGTAAAACAAATATTGGAGCATAAACGGAAGTATGGCATTTGGGCTATGGTTTTAGCTGCAGCATTTCCTTCGGTTTTCATAGGAAGCATTAACATCTGTTTCATTGCAGTGCTTCAAATAGCAATATCAGCATTATCAATAATAGTATATAGCTCATCTACAAGAAGTAGGGGAAGGTACTATGATATAATATAAATAATAATTTAAGCTGTTAGCGAGTACGAATCGAAGGGAAGGCAAGCTTCATGTTGATATTTTTTTTAAGTATTGCTATTTCTATAATGATATACAAAAGAACGAAGAATGGAAAAGTGGCTATTTTTATCTGCTTATTTATGATTTTATCCGGCTTTATGACAACGTTGATTACTGAAGTATTGCAGAAGATAATAAATATCCCCGGAATTTTCGTGTCGCCCCTGGAATTTGTATTTATGACTATGTTGGCTTATGGAATTGGTCGTATAATATCAAATATTTATAAAAAGTATCCTGTAAGCAATGAAAAGATAAAGGAATATTCTACTTATTTTCTATTTGTTTTTTTCTCAGTAATATATACTATTATATATTTGCTGTTGAATGCCTTAGTAAAATCCGATTATAGAAGTATGATATTTATTGCAGTATTGCCCATGTTTATAGCTGTGAGTCTACTTATTTACAAAGAGAATCTAAAAGCCCAGTATGAAAGGCTGCAGCTTGAGAATGACAGTGAAAATCTGGAACAATATGCAGCTTCACTGGAAGAGATGATGAAGGAATTTAGAACCTTTAAACATGATTACAGTAACATACTTTCAACGATAAGCGGATATCTGGAAGGTGATGATATAAGTGGCTTAAAGCAATATTACAACAAGGAGCTTGTGCCATACTCAATAAATATAGAGAGCGCAAACACAAGACTGGCGCTGCTCTCAAATATTCTCATAAAACCCTTAAAAGGAATTATTACAAGTAAGGTTATAGAAGCAGGTAACCGTGAACTAAGTGTATTTATTGATATAGAAGAAATAATTGAAAGCATAAATATGAATGTGGTAGACTTATGCAGGATTATTGGCATATTAATGGATAATGCTATAGAAGGAGCGGAAGCAAGCACGGGAAAAAGAATAGAATTTGGCATTATTAAAAAAACGGAAGCTGTAATAATTATCATAAATAACAGCTGCTCAAAGGATGTTCCTGAAATACATGAATTGTTTAGGAGCGGGTTTACTACAAAGGGAGACGGAAGAGGTATAGGGCTATGGAGCGTGAAAAAGCTTATAGACAATAAGTATCCACAGGTTTTTTTAAGTAGTGAGATTGACAGAGAGCTTGGAAGCTTTAAGCAGAGACTCGCTGTAAGATTTGATAAGGAGAATAATAATGCTGAAAATAATAATAGTTGAAGATAATGAAAAGCAAAGGAAGACTATAACAGAAATTGTTGAGACTATGGTCTTAAGAGATAAAATAGATGCAAAAATATTAATAAGTACCGGAAAGGTTAATGAGGTTATACCTTGTCTTAATGGAAGTGATAATCAATTTATTGCATTTCTTGATATAGATTTAAAACAGAGTACGAACGGGTTAAAGCTTGGAGAATTTATGAGAGATAGATGGCCTCAATGTTTTTTGGTATTTATAACAAGTCATTCCGAGATGAGCTATCTTACCTTTGAGTATAAGTTGGAGGCTTTAGATTTTATTGTAAAGAACAATATAAATCAGATGAAATATAGAATAGAAGAAGTTTTGAAAAAAGCCTTGGAAAGAATTGCAGCAAATGATCAAAGCAAAAACATAAGCATAGAAACAGAGGGAGCAATTATTAATATTCCTTTGGAGGAAATATTATTCTTTGAGACAACTAAAGCTTCACATAAAATAAGAATGCACTCAAAGGATAGAGAAATTGAATTTTATGGTACCCTCTCTGCAGTTGTTGAAAAACTTGATGAAAGCTTTTTTAGATGCCATAAGAGTATTATTGTTAATAAAAAGTACATTAAGGCAATAGATAAACTAAGCAGAACTATACTGCTGTATAATGGAGAAAAAATAATTATTTCGTTTAGATATTTAAGAGAGGCGGTTAATTCTTTTAAAGAATAACCGCCTTTTCAAAAATCATATTATCAATATTAATAACAGCAGAGCGAAAATTCCTCCAATTATAGTTCCAACAATTTTTGGAACACTCTTAGGGTATTGACCCTGTATCTCCCCTGTTTGTCCATTTATAAGATACTGATATAACTTGTTTTTATATGTAAAAGAAGAAACCCAAATAGGCAGCAGTAGGTGTTTATATTTAATATCGTTATAGGATGTATTGATGTTCAGATTTCGAACTTCATCAGCGCCTATCTTTTTAATAATATCTCTATTAATGTTGCGATTAATTACAGCCTTAGATTTTTCCCAGCCTTGCTTTAAGTTAACGCTATATTTTTCAGCTAAAAATCCTGACATATATCTTGAATCATAGGTAGTTAATTCATTGAGATAAAATGGCTCCAGCTTTGTCATAAGATTTTCATTGATTTTTTTCGATGCATTGACTAATACATCGTTAAAAAAACGGGAATAATAACCGCTTGTAAATTCCCAACGAGTTTTTCTAACTTGCTTGGTCACTTCCTTTCTTTCACCGTTTTCCTCTACCCATTCCGTCACAGTTTCATAGTAATAGGTACCTGCTTCTGCAGTATAATAGGAATAGGTATTTGAGTCGTAGGTCCAAGAAGGTATGTATACTCCGGAAAGCTTTTCTGCCTGATAGTGGCTTTTCAATTTACCTGGT
>JAEZDX010000326.1 GCA_023417975.1 Bacillota bacterium | reverse complement strand
ACTGTAGGTTCTACGGCAGCAGCAGATAGATTCTTAAGACCGGAAACCTTAAAAATTATAGTTTTGGGACTTATGGCATTCATGTTCAGTACGGTAGGCGGGGTACTGCTTGGAAAGCTGATGTGTTTCTTATCCGGAGGAAAGGTGAATCCGCTGATCGGTTCTGCAGGAGTATCTGCAGTTCCTATGGCAGCAAGAGTTTCTCAAGTAGAAGGCAAAAAGGCAAATCCGAATAACTACCTGCTTATGCATGCAATGGGACCTAACGTGGCAGGAGTAATAGGCTCGGCAGTTGCAGCAGGTGTGCTGCTTGCTATGTTTGGATAATAAATGTAAATAAAAAACCACACTGGGGTTTTCTTGCAAGAAAGCCCGGTGTGGTTAATTTTTATCCCTCAAGTATATTTTTTAGTTCCATTAAGGTGCATATCTCGTAAGTCGGTTTAATCTTTGTGTTATTTATTTTTTTGTCAGGGTTATACCAGCAAGTATCTATTCCGAAATTGATACCTCCCTGAATGTCAGAGGTAAGGCTGTCACCAACCATCAGTACCTTACTTTTTTCGGTATATTTTGCATTTTTTAATGCAGCATCAAATATTCTAGGATCTGGCTTGGACACTTGAACTTCTTCAGATACTATTACATCCTCAAAATATTTGCCAATTGGGGATTTACCTATTCTATGATGTTGAACATCGGTAAGCCCGTTAGTAACTATAGTAAGCTTGTAGTCACGGCAGAGACTCTCTACAAGAGCGGCACTGTCATCGAATAAAAAGGAGGCATTTGCTAAATGCTTAATATACGCTTTTGAAAACTCAATAGCATCAAAATCCGCATTTAATCTATCCGATAATCTTTTAAAGCGTTCTACCTTTAACTCCTTCTGTGTAATAAGGCCCTGCTCTAATTCCCTCCATATAACAGTGTTTATTTCCTGATATATTTTCAGATGATGGCTTTCATCATATTCTATGTCAAATTCAATTATGGTGTTTTTAAAGGCTTCCCTTTCAGATTTTTTAAAGTCAAATAAAGTTTCATCGGCATCAAATAATATTATCTCATACTTCATAATAATCCTCCTGTAAAGTAAGCTTTTCTAAAGTGATAAATTCAATATGAATTAACACATCTATAATTTTACTACTTCTTATATTATAATAACAGAAATCCTTCAAATGTAATTGTTCAAGCTTTACAATTTTATATAAATAAAATATTATATTCATAAGAATTTTCACAGGACATATGTCATAGTGAGGAGATAATATGAAAAGAATTTATGATAATAACCTTTTGAAATGCTACATTGAAAAACACAAAATCAAAAGTATATTTGATGATGATATATTAACACATGCTCAGCTTCAGCTATTTCACCAGGGAGAATTTATATTGGAGTCAGGATATGAATTGCAGTATTACTATATGTTTGTAGAAGGCAAGGTGAAGATATCCTATGTGTTTGAAAACGGAAAAGCAATTTTATTAAAATTCTATAAGGATTTTAACTGTCTGGGAGACGTTGAACTTTTAAGAAATGAACCTATACGGTGTAATGTTGAGGCTATGGAGGATAGTTATTTTATCGCTATTCCTGCAGATTTGCTAAGAAAAACTTATTTAAACAACCCTAAATTTTTGCATCATATTATAAATTGTTTGAGTGATAAATTTTACGCTGTATGCAATAATAGCTCCTATAACCTAGCATATCCCTTAATAAACAGGCTGTGCAGCTATTTGGTAGAGCATCTTACAGAGGAAAACCACATAATCTTACAGTCTTCATTCACGGAGATTGCACAGTTTCTTGGAACAACCTATAGGCATTTGAATAGAACTTTTAAAGAGCTTGAGTCGCAATCTATTATAAGATGTGAGAATAAAACGGTGTTTATTTTAGATGAAGGAAGGCTTAGAGAAATGTCTAAAAACGAGTATGTGAAATCCTTGGAATATTAATAGAGGTATACTAAAATTAGAGAGAAGCGGCAAAAGAAAACTTGGAATAATTGTAAATCCTCATTTGCTTAAATTCATATTTGTAATACACTATAATTAATTGCAATTTGTAGAAGTGTTTTGTATATTGAGATTATGTTTTATGTGTGAAAATGTTGGAAAGGAAGTATACTATGGATAAAAATGAGATGAGATTTTCTCCGAAAGGCAATAAAGCATATGTACAAATAGCTTATGTGAATATACCTTGGGTTGTTATAGTTGTACTCATTGTAATAGGAAACAGGTTAAGCAAGTCTTTTGCAGGCAGTGTTGTAATGTACTTGATTTTTGCAGTTTTTTTAGGTTTTACTGCTTACGCGGGCTATATGGCTTTGAATGCATGGAAAAACAAGAGTGCGGATATAGTCATTAATAGTGAAGAAATAATAATTCCTGCTGGATATTCGGGAAAAAGTAGAGCCATTGACATACATGACATTAAGGATATTAATGTTCCAAAGTGGGATAAATATATTACAATAACTGATTGTGCAAATGAAAGAATAGTTATAGCTTTAAGTTGTTTTGACAAGACTAAGCAGCAGATGTTAAAGGATATATTTATAAGCTTAAATCCGAAAAAAACAGAGGAAATGAGTAGCGATAACAATAGCAAGTCAAATCTGGTTGTAAATGGGAAAATGTATACAAGATAATAGTGGGTTAAATTCAATTCAAAGATGAATCGGTATTGAATTAATTATTTAAGGTGTGAAAAAATGCTTCTTACTTTATAGAGGCATTTTTTTATTAATCAAAACAAAGGTAAGTGATAAAAATATATATGTAATATGGTAATAAATACTTGACAAAGGCGTAATTTATAATATAATAAATACATGAACTGATTCAAACATATATAAATGGGAAGTAGGAGGGGGTCTATGCTACTGCTGATAGTAATATTATTAGGCGCAGCGGTACTTTGGTTATTATCATCGATTTTTTTTGAAAGAATCGGAAGTATAATAATTCGTATTTGGAACAATTTCAGAAAATAATTTAAATGATGAGATGAAGGGAAAGAAGTAGAATGAGTACAGTAAGATTTAAAGTTGGTGCTATTGCAACAGGGGTGGTTATATTAGGTGCAATAACTTTCGGAGCAATGGCTCTTGAAAGGATAAAAGCAGGCTATGCAGGAATTGTATATAATGTAAATGGAGGTATTGAGGACAGAACTCTTCCTCAAGGTTGGCATTTTATAGCACCTTGGAAAAAAGTTACCCAATATTCCGTTTCAACGGAACAGGCCTTTTTATCAAAGGATGCTAGGGAAAGTTCCAAGGGGGATGATAGCTTCGGTATTCCAACCTCGGACGGTAAGCTTTTAAATGTTGACTTAGAATTTTCATATAGATTTGATGTGGACAAGCTTCCGGAGACCTTTACCATGTTTAAGGGTCAAAGCGGGCAACAGATAGAAAACACTTTCATAAGAGCTAAAATGAAATCCTGGAGCGGTGAGATATCGTCAAGATTTACAGTATTAGAGATTTATGGGGAAAAGAGATCTGAACTTAATAAGGCTGTTTATGAATACACAAAGCAAAAGTTTAATGAATATGGTATTGTAATTGATTCAGTTAACTTTTCAAGAATAGGAATTGATGATGCTACGGAAAAAGCTATTCAGGATAGGGTTAACTCACAACAGGCTTTAGAAAAATCAAAGATAGAAGCAGAAAAGGCCAAAATTGATGCAGAGAAAGTAAAGATTGAAGCCCAGGCTAAGGCGGATGCAGCGCTTATAGAAGCACAGGGACAAGCGAAGGCTAATGCAGAGCTTAGAAACTCTCTTACTAAGGAAATTGTAGATTACTATAAGGTTCAAAAGTGGGATGGAAAGCTTCCTGTGGCTGAAGGAGGAACCTCTATTCTCGATATAAGCGGATTGACAAAGTAAAAATAAATAAGTAAATGCTTGAAAAGCACTAATCACTTCTGTAGACTGCAAGCTGTTATGTATTGGACAGCTGTAGTTCAGCAAGATTGGTGCTTTTTCCATTAATGGTATTATAAATAACTAGGGTTATTAGGAATCGCTGTTTTCGGTGCAGGAATATCTGAATTCAGGCTCAGTTTGCATGTAATAGCCTGACCTTACATGTCCAACCCAGTTTTGAAATATTGATTTCCAGTCATTTCTTGTAAAGAAACTCTCAATAGGATTTGCTGCTGTAGAATCCCATTCCAAGATTAAGAAGGGGCCTATTCCAAAAGACCAAATACCGGTCTGTTCTACGCCCGTTTCCCTTATAAGAAGCAATGGAAGTCCATATAAATAACCCATTGCAGGTTCAATCTGTGCAAAGGGGCTCCCTTCCCAGGTGGAACCTTGAAGAGGCTGAAGAAGGTTATTTTGAACCAAGTTAACTTCACGCTGTTTTAAGTCAAGTGCAACCATTCCATAACTGGACAGGACCATCCTTCTTATATTTGTCAGTGGAGTTTCGGGGTATTGCTCGCTTACAGGCAAGGTTCTCGGCAAGAGAAGAGCTTTCCTAATCTTTCGGATAATTGCATCGACAAATTCCTGCTGTACAGTATTTAATCGGCTTGGATGACTCAGAAATACAGGAGTTCTATACAATAGCATTGCGGACTCCTTCATCCTTGCAGTTGGTTCCGGTCGAACTTTAAAAAGATTATAATTAATATTTTTATTTTCTGCGCTCACTGGTGATACATTATTGTTATCAAATTTATCATCGGGCATTGTTATCCTCTCCTTTCATTACATTATAGCTTATGAAAGATGAAGAAAAGAGTTTACATTAAGGACTATGATTGGAAAAAATTTAACAATCTAAGTATTATGGTTCTATAGAACACAAAAAGTCTTTTACCTTCTGCCTTCGCAAAAAATCTGTGAATATTGGATGTTTTACCTCTCACAATGTAGGACTTTTAATGTGTTCTATATAACTGAGATTTGTCATGAATAAAACTTTCAATAAATACTGAAATTAAAGCTAATGTGATATAATGCAAGTAAATAAAATTTTTTAAACTCATGTGACTAAGGAGAAGATTATGAATAAGCTAGTGTTTCTTAATTCAGGAAGAATAGATTTTGATAAAAGTCTTGATTTTTCAGCTTTATCAAGACTAACAGATGTTACAAAGTATGATAACAGCACAGAGGAAGAAATATTGGATAGAATTAAAGAACAAAATATTGTTGTTTCAAAGGAACTGCCTATTGGTAGGGAGCTAATCGAAAGGTTTCCATCATCGGTAAAGCTTATTTGTGAAGCCGGTACCGGCTATAATAATATCGATATCGAAGCGGCAAGAGATAAAGGTATTTCGGTATGTAATGTGCCTGGGTATAGTACTGAAGCTGTGGCACAACTTGTAATTACTTTCATTTTAAGTCTAAGTTCATCACTGTCAGCGCAGCAGAGAATGCTTGAAAGAAAAGATTATAGTAACTTCACAAGCTCTCTTCGAGTTCCTCATTTTGAAATACAAAATAAAACTCTTGGAGTTGTTGGTGCCGGACATATAGGACTGCAGGTTATAAAGGTGGCTAAGGCATTAGGAATGAATATACTAGTACATAGTAGAACCGCTAAAGATTTGGATGACAGCAGTATTAAATTTGTAGGTATCGATGAGTTGCTTGAAAAAAGTGACTTTGTAACTTTACATTGTCCATTGACAGAGAAGACAAGAAACCTAATAGATATGAATAAATTAGAAATTATGAAGCCTTCAGCTTTTATAATAAATACTTCAAGAGGAGCAATTATAAAGGAAAAGGACTTAATTAGAGCTCTAAATAGAAGAATAATAGCAGGAGCAGCACTTGACGTTCAGGATCCTGAACCTCCTGAAGAATCCAACCCTCTATTTACTATGGATAATGTCATCATTACTCCCCATATAGGATGGAAATGTATTGAAGCAAGACAGAGACTTCTTAATGTTATAGCAGAAAATGTAGAGGCGTTTATTCAAGAAAAACCTATTAATATAATACGGTAAATTCTTTATATTTACATAAGTACACTACGGTTGTAATATAAAACTAGAATAAAATTGCAATACGAGGAGAAGTGTTATGATAAAGCAAATGAAAAAAGGCAAGAGATTAGCGTCTATTTTTTCCGCAGCGATATTTGCTTCGATTATACTTTTCGGAGCTGCTGCATGTAAGCAATTACAGAATAAGGAAGCTGATGGAGTAAAGCAGGGAGTAAATGATACGTCTTCCATTAAACCAACACCAACAAGTACGAGTACTGCAAAACCGGCAGTAACCTCGAAGCCTTCACAGAGAAGTACGGATCAATATAATCAATTAACAGAAGTATATTATGGGGATTGGACAATTAAGCGAGTATTGGCTTACGGAAATGGAGGTACTTATTCTGAAGGCAGTGCTAAAGAATTATTGGGAAGGAGTTTAAGTTTTTCGGTAGATAAGGCAAATTACTTTGGAGAACAAGCTTCAGCTGTAAATAAGATATTAGCAAAGCCGGTATATAAAAAGAGCATAATTTCGAATGCAGATTTTATAAGTAATTATCGTATGTCTTTTGATAGATTGGGTATAAGGGCTAATTCTGTTTCTGAGGTTCAAGTGTCGGATTCAAAGGGAAATCAGGTTAGATTTTTTATTAAAGACATCAATACACTTATCATTTATGGAGGAAATACTTATTTCGAGCTTGTTAGAAAATAGATAGATTTATAGCTATTTTGAAACAGTAAGTCATGTCTTATTGTTATTGATATAATATCTAAAATAATTAGTGGAGGAGGATATGTATGGCTATAGGCAGAAGCAAAGTGGCTGTTGTGGGTACAGGTTCTGTAGGGGCGGCAGTGGCTTTCGATTTGGTAATGAATCAAGTTTGCGATGATTTAATTCTTATTGACATCAATAAGGAGAAGTCTTGGGCTGAAGCTACAGATTTACAGCACTCTCTCGGATACAGTGGAAGCAGAATGAAAGTTAGAGATGGTGAATATGCACATTGTAAGGACGCGGATATTGTTGTAATTGCTGCTGCTACGCCGTATATTGTTGGACAAACAAGGTTGGATATGACTGAAAAGGCAGCAGGTATCATGGACAACATAATTCCGTCTGTTATGGCTAGCGGTTTTGCAGGAATATTTGTAGTAATTACAAATCCAGTGGATGTTATAGCCTATTATGTATACAAGTTATCCGGATTATCACCTAATAAGATCATCGGAACCGGTACAGCGTTGGACTCAGCCCGTTTAAAATATCATTTGGCAGAGGTTATGAGTGTTGACCCGCAGAGTGTCCATGCAGTATGTATGGGAGAACATGGTGATTCTCAAGTAATTCCATGGAGTCAAATCACGGTGGGAGGCAAGAAGTTTTTAGATATCGTAACAGACAATAAAATACGGTTAGGGGAGTTTAATATCAATTCTGTCACAGATGATATAAAATGGACATCCTATCGCATTATGAATGCAAAGGGGGCTACAACTTTTGGAATAGCAGCTACAACGGTTCAGATTATTAAAGCCGTATTAAGGGATGAGAATAAAGTAATCCCCGTATCTGCAATGCTTCAAGGTGAGTATGGCGAGACAGAAATATTTGCAGGAGTACCGGCGGTTTTAAACAGTCAAGGGGTGAAAGAACTGGTTGAATATCATCTATCCGAGGAAGAGATGAGAGAATTAAAAAGCTCCATTAATATAATCAGACAATATAATAAGAGGCTTAAATTATAAATAAATTTAGGAAAGAGGGATTTTATGAAAACAGGATCTGCATTGATACAGGATATTAACAGCTGCATTTTACCTAAGGGAACTATGGCCTTCTGGTGGTTGGGTCAGTTAGGCTATGCTGTAAAGCTTGGAGAAACAGTAATTTATTTAGATGCATTTCTGTCAGAAATGAAAGGAAGAAACATACCTCCATTGTTAAAACCGGAGGAAGTTACAAATGCGGATTATATATTTGGCAGCCATGACCACATAGATCATATAGACAGAGGTGTTTGGTATCAATTGTCCATAAGCTCGCCAAAGGCAAAGTTTATAGTACCAAAGCTGCTCATTAAGAAGCTTTCAAGAGAACTTAATATCCCGGAGGATAGGTTTATAGGACTGGATGATGGAGTAAGTGAAATTACAAGTACTCTAAAAATCAGTGCAATTGCTGCAGCTCATGAATTTTTGGATCAGGATCCCGATACAGGTAGCTTCCCGTATTTAAGTTATATAATTGAAGGAAATGATTGTAATATTTATCATTCGGGTGATACTTGCATATATGAAGGAATGCTCAGCAAATTGAAGAAGTGGGACAAGTTTCATGTAGCCTTCGTACCAATAAACGGTAGGGATGCTAAGAGATATCGAACTAATATTATTGGAAACATGACCTACCAAGAGGCTGCAGATTTGGCAGGAAGCTTAAAGCCAAAGCTGACTGTTCCGGGACACTATGAAATGTTTAATGACACACAAGATCCGGCATTGTTTGTAGATTATTTGGATGCCAAATATCCTGGACTTCAATGCTGGGTAGGTGAACATGGAGAAAAGGTAACAGTTTAATAATATTAAGTAATATGATAAAATTGAACCAGAAAACGTAATTTTGTGCATTGATTCAGCATGGTTGAATGCTGTAGTATAATAAGTACATGCAATACTAGGTGACAACGTTTATTAGACATTGAGTCAGGATTCGTTTTTACCACTTTAAATGCCCGGTTTTTATATAAAAATCGGGCATTTAAAGCATAGTTTTTTAGAGAGCATGTTCGTAATTATTATGTTGAAGCATAATAAACATCCTGGAGGTGGAATATGTTAAAGTTATTTGTGGTAGATGATGAACCGGATACTAGAGAAGGACTCAGATACTATTTTGATTGGGATAAGTATGGTATAGAAGTTGTTGGTGAAGCAGATGATGGCAGCACTGCCATACCAATGATAATTGAGCTGAAGCCGGATATAGTTCTATCTGATGTAAGAATGCCTGATATGGATGGAATTGAAATGTCTAAAAAAATTAGAACTATAGACGAAAATGTAAAAATTGTTTTTGTAAGCGGATATGATGATGTAGCTTATATAAAGTCAGCCTTGAAAGTTGATGCGGTAGATTACATTCTAAAACCTGTTGATCTTTGTGAACTTGCAACAGTAATTGAAAAGGTAGTAAGGATGATAAATGAAGATAAGGAAGAAAAGCAGCGTATAGAAAAGCTCAATGAGAAGCTGATGGAAAGTATGCCTACTCTTAGAGAAAAGTTTTTTATGACTTTGGTGAGAGATGGAATCGGTGAAGAAAAAAATATCGACAGAAAAATTGAGTTTTTGGAATTGAATCTTCCAAGTGATGCGGAGTATTGTGTGTTTGTCATAAGCCTTGATGATAAGGTGGAGATGTTTGACACGTTATCGGAAAGAAATAAACAGCTTACTTCCTATTCAACTATAAATATTTGCGAAGAATTAATAAATAACTCCATGAAAGGATATGCTTTTGAAAATAGGCCGGGAGAATACGTTGGTATAGTGAGATTTCAATGCTCTAAAGATGAGGATAAAGAAAACTTATATTCACTGTTCAATGATATAAAGGAAAGTATATTTAAGTTCTTAAAACTCAGTGTTACTATAGGAGTGGGGTTGTCGGTTTTTTCTCTTAAGGATATTTCAAAATCTTATTCAATGGCTTATGAAAATGTGAATCGCAAATTGTTTCTTGGAAAGAGTAAGATAATAATAGATAGCTTGGTAGAAGAGGAGGATTATATACATCAATTTGACTTTTCAAGCACACAGCGTTTGGCAAATTTGATAAAGTCATCTGATGAGGAAAAGCTTCGCGATTTAGTCAATGATATTTTTAAAGATGTTGCAAAATATAAAAATGCAAATATAAAGTACTGTCTGAACATTGGGCTGCAGCTCATACTAACCGCGTCAAGGCAGCTTATGGAATTACAGATAAGTACGGAAGAAGCAAGATTTGATGAAAATCAGGTTTGGGAGAAACTATTTAAGCTGGAAACCTTGGAAGATATGAAGAAGGTTATAATAGATTATTTGATTGCAATAAGCCGTTATATATCGGAAAAAAGAAATAAAAAATCACGTAATGTTATTGAACAGATAAAGAATATTATCAATAAAAGGTATAATGAAAACATTACCATAAATGATATCGCAAAAGAAGTATATTTGAGCACTACTTACTTATGTATGATATTTAAGCAGGAAACAGGTGAAACCGTTAACGATTATATAACAAAGGTAAGAATAGAAAGAGCAAAAGAACTATTAAAGGATCCGCAAAATAAGCTGTACGATATATGCTACAGCATAGGGTATATTGAACCGGGGTACTTCAGTAAGATATTTAAAAAACATACCGGATTAAGCCCAACGGAGTATAGGGATAAACTTATATGAAGATATTTAAAAAAAGCAGAAAAAAAATTAGTATGAGCAGCAAGATGTTTGTTATTTATCTTATGTTTGTGCTTGTGCCCTTCTGTACACTCATATATATTTACTATTTAAAATCCTCAGACATTATTGAGACGCAAGTTACAAGCTCACTTTTGCAGACAATGGAACAGTCTCAAATAAATATATCAAATAAGCTATATAATATTGCAGATATTTCAGAGCAGATTTTCATGGATGACAGGGTAATTAAGTTCGTGGGTTCTGAAAACGATACTAATATACCTTTACAGCTTGATCAAGTAAAAGAAGTCAGAAATATGCTTAATAACTTCGCCGATAAAAGGTACGATTATCGTATACGAATGTTTGTAAGTGATAAGAAGATAGTGTCATCCGAGAAGGTAAATTTTTTCTCTGTAGAGGATGTAAATAAGGAAAAGTGGTATAAAAAAGTAGTAAATAGTAAAGGAAGGATTGTTTGGATTGGTACTCACAGTGAAAAATATATTGATATAGGGAATATAAATGTAATATCTTGTGCGAGAGTACTTAAACATTCGTTCAATTACGATGATAATGACGGTATTCTTTTAATTGATATACCCGAAAGAAATTTAGCCAATATATTGTCCAATATAAAGCTTGGTGATAATAACAATATATTTATTGTGGATAATTATGGAAACGTTATTTCGCATGGGGATAAGAGTACCTTAGGCAATAACTTTCTTAATACTGAAGAAATTGAATATATTAATAAGAACTCTTCTGGCATACAAAAGATAAACAAAGATGGCAGGGAACTTTTTTTGATTTATGAAGAGATAGATGCGACAGGATGGAAAATGATTGCGGAGATAGATGAAAGAGATATTACAAAAACCAATTTGATTTTTAGCAATATTTCTATGCTTATATTAATTTCATTCGCTTTTGTTTTATTTGTATCAGGACTATTTTTGATATTCATTTATGTTATGAAGAGTATGAACAAGCAGGTTAAAAGCTTGGTTACTACTATAGAAAACGAGGGAGTAGATTTTATTGATGAAAGTATAACCGGTGCAAATCAAGGAGATCTTACAAGATTGGAAAAAGATGTGTTCAATATGATGCAAAAGGCTAAAAATCTTATGGCGGAGTCTTATCAGGCAAAGATAAATGAAAGAGAGGCTCAGCTTAAGGCGCTTCAGGCACAGATAAATCCCCATTTTCTATATAACACTTTAGATACTATCAATTGGATGGCTGTAAAGATAAAATCGGAGGACATAAGCTTTATGGTGAATTCGCTGGCTAAGTATTTCAGGCTAAGCTTGAGTAAAGGTAAATCCATAGTAAGTATTAAGGATGAATTGGAGCTCATTAATGTATATCTTACTATACAGCATGTCAGGTTCAAAGGAGCTATTAAGTTTGAATTCAGGGTGGAAAAAGAGGTAGAAGATTATAACATTCATAAGCTGACACTTCAGCCTGTAGTAGAAAATGCCATTATACATGGAATTCAAAAGAACAAGGACAGAAGCGGTCTTATTTTAATTGAAGCCAGAAAGGAAGAAGAGGACATAATTTTTACTATCACTGACAATGGTGTAGGAATGAATAGTGAGGTGATAGAAAAGGTATTGAGTAATTTACCTACGGGTAAGGAAGGCAGTTATGGATTGTATAACGTTAATGAGAGAATAAAATTATATTTTGGACAACAGTATGGTATTACTATCCATTCCGAAAAAGGAATAGGAACAAAGGTTGAAATTAAAATAAAGGCTATGTAAATACATTTGAGGTTATAAAACCTTAAGCGGGAATTATCCATTTTGTGGGTAGTTCTCGTTTTTTTAAAGCTTAAATACGGTACTATGTGGATAATTTTTCATTAAGTTTGTTGTTTTTTCGTTCAAAAGTAATGTAAATAATCTAGAACTAGGAATCGTAATCCTGTACATTGTTGCAAGGAAATCGTTTAAGTATAATTAAATCATCAGAAAGGGGGATGTCGGAATGAACGCAGCAAAGGTCCCATCGGGAAAGGTTCCAATACAAACAATCAATAAAAAAAATCCTATTAAGACAGTTATGAAAAACTTTGATTTATATATGCTTTTGATACCTGGTATTATTTTCATAATTATCTTTAGATATATTCCAATGTATGGACTAGCAATAGCATTTCAAGACTTCAATATTTTTAAGGGCATTGGGGCTAGTGAATGGGTAGGATTTGCACAATTTCAGAAGCTCTTTCAATCACCGGAGTTTTATCAAGTATTCAAGAACACTTTGTTTATAAGTGTTTACAAGATAGTATTTTTGTTCCCAATTCCTATTTTTATAGCAATTATCTTAAATGAGATAAAATCAATGGCTTTTAAGAGAACAACTCAAACTATAATATATCTTCCACATTTTTTATCCTGGGTAATAGTTTCGGGAATGGTGGTGAATTTATTATCTCCATCCACGGGCTTAATAAATAGTATAATAACTGCATTAGGCGGAAAGCCTATTTCATTTTTAATGGATAATCATTGGTTCAGAAGTGTACTGGTTACTTCCGAGGGTTGGAAGGAAATAGGATACAGTGCTATAGTGTTTATTGCCGCAATTGCAGGAATAGATCAGGAACAGTATGAAGCGGCAAGTATTGATGGAGCAGGAAGAATCAAAAAGATGCTTCATATAACCCTTCCCGGAATAAAGTCAATAATATTACTGATGTTCATATTGAGGATAGGATCAGTGTTGGAAGCAGGTACAGAGCAGATATTGCTGCTTTACAATTCAGTAGTATATCAAAGCGGTGATGTTATAGGAACCTATGTTTACAGAATGGGTATAGGACAAATGGACTACAGCTTTTCAACAGCAGTAGGATTATTTGAATCGGTGATAGGCTTTATATTGGTTATGTCAGGTAATTTCATAAGCAAGAAAGCTACCGGCAGAACTATATGGTAAGGGGGCAAAAGCATGAACAAAACTAAAATAAAAAAATCACGTGAAGATATAGCTGTTGATATTTTTGCCTACGTGTTTATGATTATATTGGCTCTTTCAACATTACTTCCGTTTATGAATGTAGTTTCAAAAGCATTAAGTGCTGAATGGGCAGTTGTATCAGGCAAGGTTGGATTAATACCTATTGGATTTCAATTGGATTCTCTAAAATTGGTTGTAAGCTCACATGAATTCTTAACATCTTTTAAGAACTCTGTTTTGGTAACTGTTGTGGGTACAGTTTGTACATTATTTATTACAGGTATGACAGCTTATCCGCTATCGAAAAGAGATATGCCTGGTATGAAGGGTATATTAATGGTATTTGTTTTTACTATGTTTTTTAACGGTGGAATGATACCAACCTATATTCTTATAAGGGACCTTCATATGATAAATACGCGAAGCTCCATTATTGTACCGGCACTAATAAATATCTTCCATATGCTAATAATAAAGAATTATTACGAAAGCCTGCCGGAAAGTCTTGAGGAGTCGGCAAAGCTTGATGGAGCAGGAAACTTTACTATATTGTTTAAAATCATAGTTCCGTTATCAGTTCCGGTCTATGCAAGTATAACAGTATTTACTGCGGTTATGCAGTGGAATAACTATTTTGGACCAATGTTATACATAAATAATCCGGATCTAAAAGTTCTGCCTATATATTTGCGAGATTTGATTGCCGAAGCACAGGATGTTATAAGCGCTAGCAATAATATCGGCAATATACCACCAGAAGGCGTTATGTCTGCCGCGATAATTGCATCAACTGTACCTATACTGCTTGTATACCCATTCCTGCAGAGATACTTTATAAAAGGAATGCTTATAGGTTCTGTAAAGGGCTGATAATAACCTTCTGAATGAGTTTATAATTTTAACAAATTATATAAATAAAAACAATGAGGGGGATAAACATGTTAAAAGCTAAGAAAAGTCTTATAGCTATGATTACGACAGCAATAGTAGTTTCAGCATTTGCAGGCTGTGGAAAAAAGGAGGCTGCAGAACAGACTCCGGCAGAAGATAATGGGCCTAAACCTACTTTGAAAGCTTTGGTATTTTACAAAAGCGGTCTGGATTACAATAACTACCCGGCTCAGAAGTACTTGCAAGAAAAAACCGGTTACAAAGTACAATATGATACATTGCCACAGGATAAACCTCTAGATAAGCTAAATGTAATTATTGCTTCAGGACAAGAGTATGACTTTATAACAATATATAGTGACAGGTCTGCATACGGCACTTACGCACAGCAGGGGGCATTAACCGACTTGGAACCTTTGGTAAAAAAATACGGCCCCAATATTTCAAAGAACATAGATAGTGACGTTTTTGACAACCTTAGAATTGATGGAAAGTATTATACTATACCTTCTATAGCTGCGAGTCCAAATGTTGAAGGCGGAGCTACAAGCGTAGGCGCAGGTATCATGGTTAGGCAGGATTGGCTTGATAAATTGGCATTGAAAACTCCTAAAACTTTAGATGAGTTTACAAATATGCTTCAGCAATTTAAGGATAAAGACCCTAACGGAAATGGAGCTAAGAATATACCATTAACCTTGGATCAAAGCTTAAATCTTGTGGACAATGGAGTAGGAGGTGCATTTGGAATAGGTACCTCATGGACTGATGTTAACGGAAGTCTCGTACCAAGAGTTGAAATGCCAGGTTTTAAGGATTATATATTGTATTTAAAGGATCTATATAATAAAGGACTTATAGATAAGGAAGCACCGACCAATCAAGGTTCAACTTCAAAGGAAAAGTTCACTAGCGGAAGAGCAGGCGCATTTATTGATGGTTGGTTTGATATGCCTACTTTAGCAGATACTATGGCTAAAACTCAGCCTAATAATAAAATTGCTTACTTACCGCCTATATCCGGTCCTGGAGGAAAGGCAGTGGAAGTAGCATCCGATTTGAAAAATTCAATAGATAACTTTACTATGATACCAAAGTCCTCTAAGCATGCTGCAGATGTTGTAAAATATATAAATGCAACATTGGATGAGGAAACCTTTAAAGGAACAGTTATCGGAACAGAAGGGGTACACTATACTAAAAAGGATGATGGATTCTATCCTATACTTCCAAAGTTCTTTGATGAAAGAGGTAATGCTAATCAATATTTGACCGGAGTAACAAAGAAGTACGGAGAATACTGGCTGGCTAGAGTGAGAAAGGACGATAGACTATACTCAGCATGGAAACAACTTAATGTTGATTTTAATAGTTCTATTACCGTTGACCCTATAACAAAAGCTCCAACACTTGTAACCCTAGCTAAGAACAAAGCAACTCTAGATAAATTGACAAATGATTTTATACTTCAAAGTGTTGTAGGCAATTTCTCCGATGAAATTCTTAATAAGTTTATAACTCAATGGAAGTCTCAGGGTGGAGATGCTACCGTTAAAGAAGTAAATGAATTGTATAAAAAAGCAAAGAAATAAAATATTCATGTGAGTAAATAGTTTTAATACCCGAAGCTTTTATAAGATTCGGGTATTTTTATAAGTAAATATTTTACTATTAAAAAGGAGAGGATTAATATGACAAGTTATGTTATGAAAGAGAAAGCTATAGCTTTGAATAGTAAATATGATGTTATAGTTGTTGGCGGAGGGCCTTCAGGCTGTACTGCAGCAGCAGCTGCTGCCAGAGAAGGAGCAAAGACACTGCTTATAGAAGCAACAGGTTGTCTTGGAGGAATGGGAACCTCAGGTTTGGTTCCGGCTTGGTGCCCATTTTCAGACCTGGAAAAGATAATATACAAAGGCTTGGCGGAAAAGGTTTTTAACGAGACAAAAAAAGGCATGCCCCATGTCAAACCGGAGGCGGTGGATTGGGTACCTATTGATCCGGAACTGCTGAAAAGAGTATATGACGATTTGGTGACAGAAGCAGGTGCAGACGTATTATTCAATACGGTCTTAAGCTCTGTGGAAATGGAGGACGATAAAGTATGTGCCATAATTGTAACAAATAAAGAAGGACTTAGTGCTTATAAAGCTAAGGTGTTTATAGATTGTACAGGAGATGCAGATCTTGCTGCTTGGGCAGGAGCAGATTTTCATAAGGGAGATGAAAGGGACGGGGAGTTGCAGCCTGCTACTCATTGCTTTGTTCTTGCAAATGTGGACGGCTATGCCTATGAGGCTGTAACACGTTCATATCCTAACAGACTTAATGTTATTGCAAAGGAAATGGCAAAATCCGATAAATATCCTCTAATTATTGATGATCATTTCTGCAATAATATCGTAGGACCGGCAACTGTAGGCTTTAACGCAGGTCATCAATGGAAGGTGGATAATACAAGTCCTATGAGTGTTTCAAGGGCTCTTATAAAGGGAAGAAAAATGGCTGAGCAGTTCAAAGAAGGGTTAGCCGCATATTATCCTGAAGCTTTTGCCAATTCATTTCTAATTAGTACGGGT
>JAEZDX010000321.1 GCA_023417975.1 Bacillota bacterium | reverse complement strand
CTCATGGTGCTAAGTTATATAAATTATCATAGAAAGGTGATTATTTAATGTCATATGAATTCGGAACTTACGCCTTTGTTTCCTTTGACGATATAGAGAATCCCCCGTTTGAATTAAAGGATATGGGAATTGAAAAACGCAGCACAGCCGATTACTGCTTCGATAACAGTAAAAGAGATATACAGGGCTACTTGTTTCAGTACACTTTAAAAGGGTATGGAATATTTGAAACAAGTAATCAAGTGCAGCGCATAGAAGCAGGTGAGGCATTCTTAATCGAGCTCCCGGATAACAGCAAGTACTATTATCCCGTAGAGAACAATGGTGAAGACTGGGAAATTCTTTACATCCATTTTGAAGGAACTGCAGTAAAGCCGTATTATGACAAAATAATGCAAAAAGTAGGGAAGCTTATGCCGCTTTCCAATAACAGCGGTGTAATACAATATCTTCTTAAGTTCCATGAACAACTAAAAAGCGGAGTACGATTAAAGCCTCTTATAGGAAGCGAAATTGTATTCCACTTTCTTTCTTTACTATGCAGGACGGTTGCATATAATCATGAAAATTATTCTTTAAGGACAAGAATAGCAATAGATGAGATGGAGAATAATTTTTCAAACCTGTCCGGAATTGATTCCCTAGCTAATAAGCTGGAGGTTTCACTGAGCCACCTTACAAGGGAGTTTACAAGAGAAACCGGAATTAATCCTATAAAGTATCTCACCAATGTACGTATTCAAAATGCAATGGATTTGCTTCAAAATACAGAGCTTTCTATAAATGATATTGCATTGAAATGCGGTTTTTCTTGTGGAAATTATTTTGGTAAAATATTTAAGAAAAACACACGACTTTCTCCAAATCAATTCAGGCATGAAAGGAGATAAGATAAACCGGTGAACTAATCAATAAATTCAAAAAGCTCTTCTACAGATGTATTGAACACCTTCGCTATATCCATAGCTAGTTTTAAGGAGGGGTTATACTTTCCGTTCTCCAAGTGTACTATTGTTTCCCGTCTAACCCCAACTAATTTTGCTAGTTCATTTTGATTTAAAGCTGTATTTTCTCTATATTCTTTTATCTTGGTACGTAAAGTTGACAATTATTAATTTAGCCCCTTTCTTTCATAATACATAAATAATAACAATCTTATAACTGTATATATAAGCAGGATCGTCATTAATGAAATTCCAATGGCAGATCTTGAAATAGTAAGTCCTTGGCTATAAGGTGATATGAGTAAAATACTGAACAAACTGAAGGAAAGAACTAAAAAGTACAGGCATATCTTATTAACTTTCCCCAATATACTAATAACCAATTCGTCAGTTATTCCATTCAAACTCTTTTTGTAAAATGAAATAATTACCCACATAGCGATCCAAATCAAAGTCAAAATGTTAAAAAAACCGGAGCCAATAAGTTTTTCTTTACTTAATACGGCACAAAGCAATACATAGAGGACTGTGACTGCTTCCATGGCAAGTTTAAGCTTGATATTCATTTTTGAATTCATAATAATCCCTCCAAAATGTGATATATTTATAACTTCCTGTGTTATAAATATATCACACATGGTGACTAATTACAATACACCTTGGAAGTTTAATATTCAATGAACTCATTTTGGGCTATATCTGAGTATTTTGAAGGGCTTATACCTTCATACTTTTTAAATGCTCGGCTAAAATAGTAAATATCATTAAAACCCGCAAGTTTTGCAGTTTCGGATACTGTAAAGCCTTCCTTTAGCATGGATTTTGCCTTGTTAATGCGTATTTCTATGAGATAATCGATTGTTGATTTCCCTGTTACCATCTTAAAAATAGTACCCAAATAAGAAGAACTTATATTGGCATAGTCCGCTAGATCTTGCAGAGTAATATTTTTTTGGTAGTTGTCAGTCATATAGTTAATTATTTTATTTACTTTTTGCACATTGGAATAATTATATTGGTTACCGTCCTTATAATGAAGAAGAAGTGTAAGTATTTCTGAAAAAACATATACTTCTCTAACTTTATTATTTTTTCCCGATAAAATGGATTTCGTCAGCTGAGAAAACAAATCAAGCAGCTTTAAAAAGAGATATTCATCCTCAATTTTTTGAATATGAGAAAAAGGAAGGTCTTGATTTATGAACTTCCATTCATCATTTATAAACATGGGATAGGTATATTGAAAGTTTACTGCGAAGCATTTCATGGGATTGACTTGGGATGTAGCAGCCTTTCTGTATTCTCCGGGCCTATAGAAGACAAGATATCCCCTTGAAGCTTCAATTGAAAAATCATCATAAGTAAAGGATGCAATACCATCATAAATCAGCATAATGTTGTAACAATTTATTGGACCGTTAAGATGCCAAGCTGGAGAAGCACTCCTGTCTACAACATAAAATATTTGGGGAAATATTCCACTTAAGTTATCTGTATAATTACTCATTGCGGTACCCTCCGTGATAATACTGGAAAACGTAAACATCAATATAGATATTCTTAAATTTATAGTGACATTGTGCAAATTCAATTATATATTATATGGCTAGAAAATTAAATAGTATTTATAATTTAGGTGAAATAATGCAAAAAAAGGAAAGGAAGATAATTATGATTAGAGTGGCAATAGTCGGTACCGGCGGTATTTCTTCATCACATATACAAGGTTATCTGGAGTTTCCCGATAGGTGTAAAATTGTAGCATTAGTGGATATTTATCCGGAAAAGGCGGAAGAGAAAAAAGCGAAGTTTAATCTTACTGATGCGGATGTATACGATGATCATAAAAAGATATTGGACAGAGATGACATAGACTTAATAGATGTTTG
Source organism: Bacillota bacterium (assembly GCA_023417975.1). Taxonomy (GTDB): domain Bacteria; phylum Bacillota; class Clostridia; order Clostridiales; family Clostridiaceae; genus JAEZDX01. Next base: position 1,277 of record JAEZDX010000321.1, on the reverse strand, counting down.
TACACCACCTTATGTGCATGCAGAAATAGCAGTAAATAGCTTAAACGCCGGTAAGAATGTATTGGTGGAAAAGCCTATGGCTGCCTCACTTCAGGAATGTGATGCAATGCTTGAAGCAGCTGAAAGAAGCAAAAAGCTTTTGTCCGTTGTGGCACAAAATCGGTTCAGAACAGCATATATGAATTTGAAAAAAACATTGGATACAGGCTTGGCAGGAGATATTGTCCATGCTCAAATAGATTCATTTTGGTGGAGAGGCCACAGCTATTATGATTTGTGGTGGAGAGGAACATGGGAGAAGGAAGGCGGCGGATGCACATTAAACCATGCTGTACATCATATTGATATGGCTGCTTGGATGATGGGAATGCCGGAAGAAGTGCAAGCTATAATGAGCAACACTTCTCATGACAATGCAGAAGTAGAGGATATTTCTATCGCCGTATTAAAATATAAAAATGGTGCTCTTGGACAAATAACAAGTTCTGTTGTTCATCATGGAGAAGAGCAGCAGGTTATATTTCAGGGAAAGAAGGCTAGAATCTCAACTCCTTGGAAGGTTTATGCTTCTGTATCACAAAGTAATGGTTTTCCTAGACGAAATGAAGCACTAGAGAAGGAAATAGAAGACTACTATGAAGCTCTTCCGGAAGCAAAGTACACCAACCATACTCCTCAGATTGATGACGTATTAGGTGCCCTTGAATCAGGGAAAAAGGTATTGATATCCGGAGAAGACGGTAAGAAGGCTTTGGAGCTTATAACTGCAATATATAAGTCAGCCATAACGAGAGAGCCTGTAAAGCTTCCGTTATCCAAGGAAGATTCGTTCTACACAGTGGAAGGTATTCAGGCTAATGCGCCGCATTTCTATGAAAAATCTGCAAGTGTTGAAAATTTTGATAGTGAGGATATAACGCTTGGAAGAGACTTGTAATAGCCATATATAGAACACAAAAGCTATTACATTATGTCTTTGCAACAAATCCTTGAAGATTGGATATTTTCGCTCGGTACAATATAAAATTTTTAGTACGTGCTATATAGTTATATAAAAAATAATAAATTAGTGAAACCGGAGGAGAAGATAATGTCAAAGGCAAACGGAATGAATTATGCTCCAAAAGGAGAATTAGTGAAAGTATGTAAAGATGGAGAATTTATATTTAGTGCAATAGGTTTGGACCATGGACATATTTACGGTATGAGTAATGGATTAAGAGAAGCAGGAGCCAAGTTAAAATGGGTTTACGACCCGGATCCGGCAAAGGTTGCAC
>JAEZDX010000216.1 GCA_023417975.1 Bacillota bacterium | reverse complement strand
GCACGCCGCCAGCGTTCGTCCTGAGCCAGGATCAAACTCTCAATTTAAAAGTTTGAGCTCTAGCTTATCGCTAATTTATTTTACAAGCTTTCGCTTGTCAAAAGAATCGCTGGATCTTAATTTACCTTTATTCTGTTCAATTTTCAAAGACCAAGTCTGATTCACTATTGAAGTGAAACATTCAAATACTGCCGTTTCTGACGGCTTATTCATAATAACATTTCGCTAACTTCATGTCAATACTTTTTTTAAAGTTTTTTGTCATGTTTTGGAGCTGTATTTGCATCTCCCGTAAGCGACATGTAATATAATATCATATTATTTTATTATGTCACATCTTCCATTACTCATTACTGCAAATTATCTTTAAATTCTAAGGATTATCGCTATGTTTCGATAATATTCTACTATTGATACACGTGGAATTGTTGTGGTGTATTAATGTAAGTTTTTTGAAAATATCATTATATCTTATTTTATTTTTGTAATCATCTTAATCAATTAATACTACTCAAAGGCCAATCTAATTGGCTTTTCAGTGGCATTTTGCTTAAATGTTAAGAAAAAACCCCTTGGCTATCTTTAAGCATTTCTTATTGTCATGGAGTAAAAATACCGTTTTTATCAGAAGTTGATATCTCATAACTATCTACACCATAGCAAATTGAGACGCTATTAGTATCTTTAATATTTATTGACTTCTTACTTTTACCACCTCCAGCAAAAGTAAATACAATAATAAAAGTTAAAGCTAATACCTTTTTCATTTATATATGCTCCTTAAATAGAATATCTATTTTATAATATAATGATATGTCTTTAATATATTTAAGTAATTTTATTTTTTCATAAGTTATGCCATAATAAGGGTATTAAATTGTATTTTGGAGATGATTATTTTATGGAAAATAAAATAGAAAAGTTAACCCAAATTATTAGAGATAGTGATAACATAGTATTCTTCGGCGGCGCAGGTTGTAGCTGCGAGAGTGGTATACCGGATTTTAGAAGTTCAAATGGGTTATGGAATGAGAAACTTAAAACTAATTTCACTCCGGAGCAACTTGTATCCCATACTTTCTTTATTAAATATCCTGAAGACTTTTTTAAATTCTATAAAGACAAATTAATTTACCCGGAAGCAAAGCCAAATGCAGCTCATATAGCTCTTGCAAAGCTAGAAAGAATGGGTAAGCTTAAAGCTATTGTAACTCAAAATATTGATGGACTTCATCAAGCTGCTGGTTCTAAAGTAGTTTATGAATTACATGGCTCCGTTTTAAGGAATTACTGTATAAGATGTGGTACTTTCTTTGATGAAAATTTCATTTTAGAATCTAAAGGAGTTCCTACTTGTACTAAATGCGGTGGAACTGTGAAACCAGATGTGGTTCTTTATGAGGAAGGGTTGGATGATAATATAATTAGAGGTGCAGTAGATGCAATATCTAAAGCTGACACCCTAATAATAGGCGGGACTTCTCTTGTAGTTTATCCCGCTGCAGGGCTTATAAATTATTTCAAAGGTAAAAATATTATTCTTATTAATAAAAGTACAACTTCTGCTGATGGCAAAGCTGACTTAGTTATAAATGATGATATAGGAAAAGTATTTAATGACGTTATGAAACTAGTTAATGCTTAAGCTCATACTTATATAAATAATTCGTTATAATATATAAGTTGTTTCAATAGAATATTATATAAATAATTTTTCGGGAGATGAGACGTTTGTTCATTTTATTTCTCATAGCAGCTGGAGCAGCCGTGGGAGAATACTTTTATTTCGGATATAGGTTGGATACACAAAGAAGAACGATAATTGTGCTTACAAAACAAAATGAAAAGCTTAGAAGTAAGGCAAACAAGCAGCAAAACAGCGGTTTTTCCACTGTGAATATTTCTTATGCTCCTCCTCCTTACAGAAATGGCTATACTACAGAAAACTGTTATATCTTTTTAAGTCCACTTGAAAATTCACCTATAGTGTATCAATGCGCAAAAGCTATTAAGGCCTCCATAATTGATAGCGCAGAAGTACTAAATACGAAATGGTACATGGTTTCTATAGCCTCAAACAACAATATAAGCACTAAAGGCTGGATGAAAGAATCCGATGTTAAATTTGTTGTAGATGAAGCCACCTCAAACTAATTTTCATATGTAACAAAATAAACATATTTATGTGCTGTGCACATAATACTGCATAAAAACATAAATAGGTAGTGAGCTTTTTATAGCGCACTACCTATTTATTATACTAATATTTCTACTCCTGTTTCTGTTACTACAATTGTGTGTTCCCATTGTGCGGATAGTCCTCCATCCTTAGTCATAACTGTCCAGTCATCCTCCAACAATACACAATCATAGCTTCCTTCATTTATCATAGGCTCAATAGTGAATACTAAACCCGGTACAAGCAACATGCCCTTTCCCGGTTTGGCGAAATGATCCACATGAGGATCTTCATGAAAGTGGATACCTATTCCATGTCCGCCGTAATCCCTGACTACTGAGAAACCATTCTTCTTTGCATGTTCCTCTACTGCTCTGCCTATATCATACAGTCCCCCGTATGGCTTAACTGCTTCGATACCTTTATAAAGGCACTCTTTAGCAACCTCTACAATCTTTACAGCCTTCTCTTCGGCATTACCGATAACAAACATTCTGCTTGCATCTGAATAATATCCATCCAATATTGTAGTAACATCTATATTTACTATATCTCCATCCTTCAGAACTGTCTCATCCGGAATACCGTGGCAAATAACATCATTTATAGAAGTACATACGCTCTTAGGAAAACCGTTATAGTTCAGCGGTGCCGGAATCCCTCCGCGCTCTACTGTGTATTTGTGTACCCATTCATTTATCTCATTTGTAGTTACGCCGGCTTTAATTCTTTCTCCTACCATATCAAGTACAGCCTTTGTCAGAACGCTGCTCTTCCTAATTCCATCAATTTGTTCAGCTGTTTTTAGCAGCCTTGGATGAGGAATTGCATAGCCTTTTTCAGCATATTCATAAAGCTTCATATCCGACTCCAGATGACACTTTTTATATTTTTTACCGCTGCCGCACCAACATACGTCATTTCTATTTAACCTTCGCATTATTACATCCCCTTCAATACATCTATGAATTATTATATCCATAAGGTCATAATCCTTACACTATATTCTACCACAAATTCATGTTTTGGTGAAATTCTATCCGATCCAAAACCCTGCCAGTAAAAATAAGCTAACAGTAAAAAATCCAACTGTTTTCCAATACCTATAATATAAGGCTTCTCCGGCGGCATAAAGCGAAAACAAAATTAAAACCCATAAAAAAAGTGTTGTATTTACATAATGTACTAAGTATGATGATATACCCGAAAGGAAAAATAGTATACCTGAAATAAGCATAAATATGACTTTCACCATCAATTGCTCATCACTGACTCCACTTGGTAGCTCTTTATGCTGCTTTGCTGCAGCCGCCATACCGTTACTTGAACATAAATAATGTAAATTGCAAATAATCTCTAGCGTACCAAAAGCAACAAAGCTCGCTCTATATATCTCTAATTTCCATGACATTACTCTCCCCCCTATTCGAATTACTAT
>JAEZDX010000127.1 GCA_023417975.1 Bacillota bacterium | reverse complement strand
TAGTACGGACATGCCAGGGCTTGATGGAGTTATAGAGGAAATACAGGGGAATTGGCGATCCGTAGATGAATTTTTGGTAAAAGGTTTTGGCTGCGTTGCAGTTAAAGATGATGAGATCATCGGATGGTGCCTAACGGATTGGGTAGTTGGTGAAGACTGTGAAATAGGAATAGAGACCTATCCGGATTATAGAAATCAGGGCTATGGGAGACAAATGACTCTAGGAACTCTGCTTCTTGCAAAACAGAAGGGTATTAAGCGTACCGGCTGGCAGTGCTGGTATGACAATGAAGGTTCAATAAATACCGCAAAGGCTTCGGGTTTTGAACTCTTGAAGGAGTTTCACGTGTATTTTGGTTGGACTAACCCCTTGAACAATATGCTTATAAACGGCAACTACTACATGCTTGGAAAAGCTGTTGCAGGCATTCTTCCCGATTATGAGCGCTCTGCAGAAAGCTACGCAAAAGCACTGGACGAAGGCTGGGATTGGGGAGGATATTCAGTACTATATTGGAATTGCGCCTGTATGTATTATAAAGCCGGACAGGAGCAGAAAGCGGTACATTACTATAAAATAGCAGTAGAAAAGGGCTGGAATGGTATTGAACCTCATCTTATGAATCCATTTGTTTATAAAAATGAGGACTGGATGGATATAACAGCTGAATTAGACCAAAAGACAAGAGGTTAAAAAACTGTTAATTAATGATATAATACTGTTGATGTATCGGTTTATCTTTATAAATAAATTTTTGATAGATAATGCCGAATAATTTTGATTTTACTAAAGGAGATAACATATATGAGCAATACATTAATAGTTTATTATTCACTATTCAAAAGTACAGAAAATTTAGCTCAGGAAGTAGCAGCTCAGACCGGCGGTACTTTAATAGAATTAATACCGGATAAGAATTATTCCTTTGACTATAATACTGCCGTAAAAGAAGTAAGAAATCAGATTTCTCGGGGATTTTGTCCTAAACTTATATCGGGAAACGAATCAATAGATGAATATGGAACAATATTTATAGGTACACCCAATTGGTTTAAAACAATGGCACCGCCGGTTATGAGTTTTCTTCGACAACATGATTTTACCGGTAAGACCGTAATTCCATTTTGCACACATGGTGGCGGTGGCTTTGGCCAAATAGAAAATGATATAGCTAAAGAGTGCTCAAATTCAAAAATCCTGCCTGGTATTGCTGCAAACGGTACTGTAAAACCGGAAGAGGTTACACATTGGCTTAAGAGTATTGGATTGTAATTATGAAATTTCAATATGAATTAATACTAGGGGAGGGTTCAATATATGGAAAAAGCGTTTATTGACAGGACAATTAAGTCATATTTAGCACAGCAATTTTTCTGTCGATTATCAGACTTGGAAGGAGATAATACTCTTTTTACAATAAATAGTACGAGCAGTTTGCCTTATATTAAAATAATGGCCTATAATAAATGCGTAATTATTAGCACTTCCCAAGGGCTTCATTCAAAAGTCAAAGCAGTCTTAAACACAAAAAACAGGGATGAAATATTTGAGTTTCCTTTCGTTTACGGTCAAACAATCCATTTTGTTCCCGATGTAAAAAGCCTTCAAAGACCGCCGCTTCCAAATGCTTATTCTTATGAGCTGCTTCAAGGTAAAGACATTGAGAAACTTAGATTTATTAAGGGCTTTGATAATTCACTGGTATTTGATGAAAATGGACACACTTCAACAGCTATTGTTTTCCTTGCAAAAAAAGATAATGAAATTATCGGCTTGACAGGTGCAGGTGAAGCAGCAAGTAATTTGTGGGAAGTTGGTGTAGATGTAAAAAGTGAATACCGAAAAGCCGGTATTGGATCTGCATTGATAGCTAATCTAACCATAGATATTATGAAGCAAGGTATTGTACCTTTTTATTCGGCCTCTGTAACAAATATAGGCTCTCAGATGATTGCAAATCGTAGTGGATATATCCCAACCTGGGTAGATACATATGGTAATACTCTTGATGGCAGCTCTGTCTATGAGGTTTTATTGAAAAATTTGATATTATAGCATATTTATTTATAATAACTAAAAGCGTGTCAAAAACTGGCACGCTATATTTTTTTGAATGCAATGTAATATTTTGAGTTATAATGTGACTAATTATATGAAAGGGGGATTTAAGTGAAACAAATAGAAAAATTGTACTTGGAATATAAGCGGGATATATATAATTATTTATTAAGTATTACTCATAATACTACCCTTTCAGAAGATTTGCTCTCAGAAACCTTTGTAAAGGCCATTTATTCAATTGGCAGCTTTAAAGGTAATTCATCAATTAAAACTTGGTTATTCGGTATCGCTCGTCATTTATGGCTGCAAAATCTGCGAAAAGAAAAACCAACCTTGGAATATAGTGACCTTTTAGAACTATATGTTGCAGACAGTATCTTTGACAGCTTTAATACAAAACAAATAGTCAATAGAGTGTGGGAGCTTATACGAACAAAAGATGAGCAAATACAAAAAATAGTAAGTATGCGTATTGATGGAATGAGCTACTTTGAGATATCACAGAAAACAGGTGTTTCAGAAAATTCGGCAAGAGTGATAGATTTTAGAACAAAGAAATGGCTTAAATCCGTGTTGAAGAAGGAGGAATTGATTTGAGTATATCATGTGATGTTATATTGGATTTAATACCGTTGGTAAAAGATAATGTGGCAAGCGACGAAAGTGTCAAATTAGTTGCGGAACACATAAAAAGCTGTGAGAAATGTCAACTTGAGTTTGAAGGGCATACTTTGCAGATGCAAGCTGTAATTGACGATAAAAGAGTAGTATCTTCAATTAAGAAAAAGCTATTCTTTGCAATGTCAGCGCTATTGTTAATTGGAGCCTTTATGGGGATGGCCCTAAACAAGGATTCCCATTCAAACTTTATGCCCGCAGTAATTGTTGTATTAGGTATTGTTTTTGTGAGCATATTGATATTTAAATTTGATTTAAAAGGAGATAGTCACATGAAAAAATTTTTTATAGGAAGAGCCATCGGTACAATTATCGTCTTCGTTATATTGGGAATTTATTTACTCTTTAAATAAGTACCCCAGGGGTACGCGATATGTGTCGAAATATAAATAAGCATAAAGATACAATCCTACTTAGTTTAAACAGTCTTAAATTATTGTAATGATATGGTATAATAATGACTGTCTACTAATTGCTTTTTATAATTAGTTGTGAGTTAACGATTAATTGTATTTTTTATAAAAGGAGATGAAGGAGAGATGGGCAAGAGAAAATCTATGGGAATTCAACATTCAATGTGTGTACAGCCAACTTTTCTAATTGGCACTTATGATGAGGATGGTAAGGTTGACTTTGCTCCAATAACATGGATGAGCGTTACTTGCGACGATGGTGAGAATAACCACTTTATGCTCGTAATAAGTATGTTCGGTTCAAAGAAAACAAAACTAAATGTAATAAAAACAAAACAACTATCGGCTAATCTTGTTAGTACGAATATGTTACATTTAGTGGATTATTTCGGAAGCAACTCTGGAAATAATGGGGTAAAGGATAAGATGAAATATGACTATAGCAATGGTGAAGTTTTACATGTGCCTACGCTTGACTTAAGTAAATGGGTATATGAATGCGAGGTTAAACAGATTGTGCAAACAGGAGATTCTGATACTTTTTTCTGTGATATTAAAAATGTTCAAATTAATGAAGATATAGATATATCTGACGGAATTGATTTGACACTATTTGACCCGGTTGTATATTCTGGACACTATCATTCTATAGGTAAGCATTTAGGGAAAATCGGTGATTATATTAAAGAGGATTAGATTAAAAATAAGCATAAAATATTAGGTTAATTTAATTCAATATCTTCATTTATCATTAACTATATATAATTAAAGTAGGAATAGGTTACATTGAAGAAATTAATAGCGTCATGTAGCTTATTTTTATTTACGTAAATAGGGACAAACTACTGGGAAAGGAAGTTATTTATGATTACTATTTATGATTGGTTTGGCTATGAAATGCCTATAAAGGAACGTTATCGGTTAATAAAAGAAGCAGGCTTTGACGGTGTTTTATTATGGTGGAGTGAATATCTGGGGCGGAACGATTACCGCAGCGGTCCGCAAATTGCTCGAGAAACTGGGCTTGTTATAGAAAATGTCCACACACCCTTTCAAGTACAAGATAATATCTGGCTTGATAATCTGGACGGTGAAGCCTCAATAGAATGCTACTTGCAATGTGTCAAGGATTGTGCTGAATTTGAGATTCCCACAATGGTGGTGCATCTGCCGGACGACGACAAACCATATAATGATTTGGGATTGTATAGAATCAAAACTATTGCTGAAAAGGCTGAACGGCTTGGAGTCAATGTTGCTCTTGAGAATTTACGTAATTATACCAATTTGTCATATATGTTGGAGCAGGTGGATTCCAAGCGCATAGGATTCTGTTACGACTGCTGCCATCACTATCACTATTACCCAAGCTATGATTTATTATCTATGTATGGCTCACGCTTAATAGCATTACACTTGCATGATTATAACGAAAGCGGTATACACCGTCTGCCCTTTGACGGTACTATCAATTGGCCTGAAGCTATGAAAAAAATTACTGAAACCGGTTATTCCGGTGCCATCGCTATAGAGGCTATGAATTGGGGATATAAGGACTTATCAGCAGAGGAGTTTTTAGATAAGGCATTTCAGGGAGCAAAAAGACTGGAAGAGAATCTATAGCAATGGTTGATAAATAAATGTAGATGCATTGGAAAATATGATTACGAAAAATAATAAAGCAAAATAAAATGACAGAGCAACAATAAATGTGAAGTTGATATGCTAAGGTAAGAAACTGCATCATTTTATTATGTAATCCTTTAGTAGAGAATTCTTAAATCTATCTGGCGCTTACTTTTTAACATAATTAGTAGTATAATATTGTAATTACAATATATGGAGGTATAGTCAATGGGGAAAATTTTAAAAGAAAGAAAAGATATAGATGAGGCACTTACTTGGGATCTGTCTGCAATTTACTCAACTGAAGAAAAGTATGAGGAAGCTGTAGAAAAGATGAAAGAGCTTGCCTTTGAAATGGAAAAAAACTATAAAGGCAAATTGAATACAGCAAGTATGATTAATGAATGTCTAGATGAGCTTAGAAAATTAATTCAGCTTATGGATCATACCAATTCTTATGCTGGACTTTCTGTTTCCGTGGATTACACAAATGAAGGAAATCAGAATCGGGCTTTAAAATTAACCAATATAACCGCTGATATTCAAAGCAGAATAAGCTTTATAGATAGTGAGATAGTTCAGACAGATGAAAAAGTTCTAGATGCTGCACTGTGTGAATCTAAGGAAAACAGCAATTATTTAATGGATATAAAAAGGCAAAAGGCACATGTACTTCATCCTGAAGCGGAAAGAGCATTAGCGGCTTTATCCGGTGTTTTAGAAGCACCTTACAGTATCTATGAGCAGAGTAAGCTTGCTGATATGGATTTTAAGAGTTTCACTGTGGAAGGAGAGGAATATCCACTTGGATATGCACTTTTTGAAAATGAATATGAATACGAAAAGGATACAAAGCTTCGAAGAACTGCTTTTAAGGAATTTTCCGATAAGCTGAGACAATATCAATATACTACAGCTATGGCTTATCAGCTGCAAGTACAAAAGGAAAAGACTATGGCTGACTTAAGAGGATTTAATTCAGTAATAGATAGTTTGTTATTCCCTCAAAAAGTTGACAAGGATCTATATAACAGACAAATAGATTTAATTACTGAGAAACTAGCACCACATATGAGAAAGTATGCTGCATTGCTAAAAAAAGTACATAAACTGGATGAAATGACTTTTGCAGATTTGAAGCTTGCAGTAGACCCTGAATATGATCCTAATGTAACTATAGAAGAATCTAAAAAGTACATCGAAGGAGCTTTGGCCATATTAGGTGATGATTATTTGACTATGGTAAAAAAAGCTTATGACGAAAGATGGATTGATTTTGCTCAGAACAAGGGAAAATCTACAGGAGGATTCTGTTCAAGCCCTTATGGATTACATTCCTTCATATTGCTGTCTTGGAGTGAAAAGATGGCAGAGGTATTTACCTTAGCACATGAGCTCGGACATGCAGGACACTTCAAACTGTGCTATGAAAATCAAAATGTATTTGATTCAAATGTTTCCACATATTTCGTGGAATCGCCTTCCACAATGAATGAGCTTCTTATGGCTAATTATCTATTAAAAACTAATAAGGATAATAGATTTAGAAGATGGGTTTTATCTTCAATGATTGGCCATACTTATTATCATAATTTTGTAACTCACCTCTTAGAAGCGGCTTATCAAAGAGAGGTTTACAGAATAATTGATAAAGGAGGGAGCGTTCAGGCTTCAACTCTCAGCGATATAAAGAAAAGTGTGCTAGAAAAATTCTGGGGTGATGACGTAAAGATAATTGAAGGAGCAGAACTAACTTGGATGAGGCAGCCTCATTATTACATGGGTCTTTATTCTTATACTTATAGTGCAGGGCTTACAATAGCAACAGAGGTCAGCAAGAGAATATTAAAAGAAGGGCAACCTGCTATAGATGATTGGAAAGCAGTTCTCAAAGCAGGCTCCACCAAGACGCCGTCGGAACTTGCAAAAATGGCAGGAGTAGATATAACTACAGATAAGCCGCTTCTTGACACAATTGAGTATATAGGAAGCATTATTGATGAGATAATTAAGTTGACTGAGGAAATAGAAGGATAATTGCTCCACCCCAGGGGTACGCGATATGTGTCGAAAGTTTGTCGCGTACCCTAACCTATAGTACTTTAAAATGAAATCAAAGTATAAAAAATATAGTCAGATTATTTTGTAAATTGTATAATATAATCAACCAGTATATAGATATTTTGGTTATATAAAGTATATTAGGCTAAGGAGTGAATCAATTTGAAAAAAGTATGCACCATACTTTCAATTATGCTTGTATTTTTACTAAATACTTCCATTCCTATAAAAGCGGACATAATTAATTACACAATAAAGCTTGGACAAAGTACAACTATTTATTGCGGTATGCATTACGATGATGGTACAAAAACATGGACATCCTCTAATCCAGCGGTTGTTAAAATTACAGCGCCAAATGGTAACTATTGCGGAATTTATGCTGCTGCATTAGGTAAAAGTCAAATATCTTGCGATATTGAATACACAACTTACGAAACTAGATGGATTCCTAATGGACTAGGAGGAGGCTTTTGGGGAACAGTGACTGTAACTGCACATGAAACTTATGTGTACTCAATAACAGTTACTGAAACCGGAGATTTAAATAACATTGCATCAGTTAAAGTAGGATTTGATAATGAAACTCTCTATATTGGCGATTCAATGAAATTTGATATTCAGCTTAGAAATAAAAATAATAAATTGGTTTACGATTTTTCAAAACTTAATTGGTTCAGTTCAGACAATTCTGTAGCTACAGTTGATAAATATGGTGTAGTTCATGCCTTAACTAGTGGTACAGTAACAATAACAGCACAAACTGCTGATGGTACAAAAGATTCCTCCACTATAACAGTAACAGATTTTAAACAACTTATTCCGATATCAACTAAAGAAGAGTTAAATGCAATTCGAAATAACACTTCGGGAAGATATTATCTTACAAATGATATTATATTTACAAGTAATGATTTTGAAGCTGGTGGTGCCTTTTATAATAATGGAGCCGGATGGATTCCTATAGATTCGTTTACAGGTTATTTAAACGGCAATCATTATTCCATACAAAATCTTACAGTTAAGTCAGCAACCAATTCAGGTCTATTTAATGAAATTCAGTATGGTACTATAACGAATCTTGAGATGATAAATGCAAATATAAATGCTTCAAATCATGCCGGAACTATTGCAGCAACTGTTTATTGGACAATAATAGAAAATTGTAAAGGCAGTAATAGTAGTATAAATGGATATTATTCCGGAGGTATTGTTGGATTCAGCGGCTCAAGTAAGATAAACAATTCTACCAATGATTCATTGGTCAATGGTAAATATTGCGCCGGGGGAATTGTAGGGGATTTATCCTTCTCTGATGTATATTTTTGCAAAAACACCGGAACAGTTAATGGTAATAATGTTTATGCAGTGGGAGGAATTGCTGGATTAAGCGGGGTTTCTAATGTCTTTTTTACTTCGAATGTTGGAACCATTAACTTAAATTGTAAAGATAATCTTGGCGGCGATGGGTATGGACAATATTTTGTTGGTGGTATAGGGGGATACATAGCAGATACTAGGGTTAACAATAGTTTTAATATAGGAAAAATATGTATTAATTCAAACAACACAGCAAGCAGCAAAAACTATGTTGCCGGTGGTGTAACTGGATGTATTTTAGATCGTTCCTTAGTGGAAGATTGTTATAATTCAGCCGATATTGATGTAAATTGTTTAGCAGGCAATCCGGTACTCGGCGGGATTGGAAATATTAATATACAGTCAATAGATGTAGATGATGACGGACTGAGAATTTATCATTGCTATAACAGTGGGAATATAAATGTTTTAAATTCTCTTACACATAAAAAGGGTGGAATAATCGGAACTGCAATCGGTACTAATGCTGCATATTCGAGAACAGTTGTAAATGAATGTTATTATTTGAATACTAGCAATGATTTAAAAGCTGCTGCTCAATTATATATAGGAACTATTCGAAATACTCAAGCAGTAACTAATTCTCAGTTAGGAGAGGATTCCAGTCTACCTTACCTTGATTTTAATACTATCTGGGAAATCAACAAAAGCAGTGAGTACAAGTATCCAATATTAATAAGCGCAAAAATTCCCGTTAACTATTATACTTGCGTAGTCACCTTTAATACATTAAGCGGAAATGATGTTGAGCATCAAGTGGTTAAAAATAATGGTTTAGTACAAAAACCAACGGATCCAACACTTATTGGAAATAGTTTCGGTGGTTGGTATAAGGATATTAAATATACTTTGCTTTGGGATTTTGATAAGGATATAGTTATGTCAGATACAACTTTGTACGCAAAATGGATCGATGCTTATGACTTTAATAAGGATGGTACAGTAAGTGTTTTAGATATAGCTATTGCCGCTAATAATTATAATTTAAAGAATACTGATGTAAAATGGAATTCAGACTTTGATATAAATAAAGATGGAATTGTAGATATATATGATTTGGTGCAGATATCTAAAAAGATATAATTTCAAAATATAATTCAGCTCTAGCTTTTGTAGTGTTATCAAGTGCCAGCCTTTTTTCATCTGTAGGATACTTGATATTTCTCGGAAACAATTTATTCAAACTTTACCATAGTCTTTACCATCCTTAGGATATTTGTGACTGATAATATTAAAACTATTATCAGTCTTTTTAATGTCCAAAACTACAAGCAAAGATATTGCATCGCCACCTTCTTGAGCAAGTTTGCCTCACTAAACCCCTTCATAACTATATAAAGTGCACAATATTGACAGTAAACGGCAATAAATGGTAAAATTAAATAGAAAACAATGGTAAATATAGCAATATTATGGTAAATATTCGTGTTATTTCCGCGCCAGACCAAAGGTTTTAAATTTCCACAGCTTAAAAGGAGGGGTAAAGTGAGGTACAAAAAGGAAAGGGTGAAACATTCCTTGGCGGTATTTTTAGTGTTACTTATGATATTTTCAACACTTCAAGTGTCGCCGCAAAAAGTTCGGGCAGCAGTAAAGTCGCCGACTGAAACGACCTACAAAGGAGAGGGATATGAAGTAAACTTCAAGGTCACAAGTAGTTGGACAGGTGCCTTCAATGCAGATGTGACAATAAAAAACACCAGCGATGCTGTAATTGACAACTGGGCTATTGGCTTTTCAATGCCTTATGAAATCACAAACATATGGAACGGCGTTGTAAAATCAAAGGAAGACGGCATGTATATCATTAAGAATGCAGGCAGTAATCAGGATATTGCTGCGGGAAATAGTGTGAGCTTTGGCTTTAGTGCTAAGGCAAGCGGGGAAATAATGCTGCCCGACAAATTTGATATGCTGTGCTATGAGGAAGTTGTGGCACAGGATAAGTACGAAGTGAGCTTTAGAGTAACAAGTGATTGGGGACAAGCCTTTAACGGAGAAATAACAATTAAAAATGTTTCCGATGCGGCAATTGAGGATTGGAAGCTTGAATTTGACTTTGACCGAAAGATTGACAGGTTTTGGACTGCAAACATAATAAAGAGCGAAGGAAACCGTTATTGTATAAAAAATGCAGGCTATAACGCAAATATTAATCCCGGACAGAGTGTGACGCTTGGTTTTAGCGGAAGTCCCGGTAATGTTAAGGTTCAGCCGATAAATTATCAGTTAAGTCAAATTGTTACAACACCGTCCAAGGTGGATCTTGAAAAAGATACGGACTCGGATGGGTTACCTGATTTTTGGGAAAAACAGCTTGGTACAAGTATAACAAAGACGGATACTGATGGCGATGGCCTTTCAGACTACGAAGAGGTTTATTTATCGGCAACAGACCCTTTAAAGTTGGATACAGATAACAATGGTATTAATGATGGGGATGAAGATGCGGATAAGGATGGTCTCAGTAATTTACAGGAGAAAAAGCTTGGAGCAAAAATCAATGTCAGTGATACGGATAGTGACGGACTTAAAGATGGTGAAGAAGTAAATAAATATGGGACGAGCCCGGTTAAAGTTGATACGGATGAAGATAGCTTGACAGATTATGAGGAAGTTACTCTTGGGCTTGATCCGTTAAAACTTATGACAGATGGAGTTACACCGGATGCAAAACGTACTTTTGCTCAAACTTTAGGTAAAGATAGCTTTGAAGAAGCCCTAGTATCCGGAGATGAACTCATAACACCATCTATTTCCGGTAATGTAACCGGATTGATAGATAATAATGTTGCAGTTAAAACTTCGGATAATAAATCCTTTGACAGCAACCGTGCAGTGCTTGGAAAAGTTGTAAATATACAGACTAAATATACTGAAGCAAATTTTACTTTGAATTATAATGTTTCTAAAATAGTGGCAGCAAATGGGGAGAATTATGCCAAGGATTTGGTTATTTGTAAGGTTGATGGAGACAGCGGCTTAACTCCAATCGATACAAAATATGTGGCTAAAAATATTAAAGCGGACATTACCCAAAGTGGAAATTATCTCGTTTTAAATGCCAATGACTTTTTGCGAAGCTTAGGTATAGATGTTTTAAGCAATATTGAAAGTTCGGCAAAGACTGCTTTATCTGCTGAAGCATTAAGTAAAGCAGAAGAACAAAGCATTGATACGGCGGAAGTTGAACCACAAACTACAGATAATAATGCTGATTACAAACCGGCAACTTATAAGCCAAGTGAGAAATGCAATGAGCAGGAGGTTACAGTGGCGCCGAATCTGAATTCACTGCAGGTAGCTAAAGTAGCTTCAGAGTCAACAATGGGTATAGCAGACATTACTTTTGTTATTGATGCTACAGGTTCAATGGGAGATGAAATAAATAACGTTGCAAAAAATATTACTTCCTTTGCAGAGCAATTAGTAAATGGATATAATGTTAACGCTAATTTTGCTGTTGTTGAATATCAAGATATAACCTATGATGGAAATAGCAGCACTATTGTACATAAGAACGGTGCCTCAAATTGGTTTTCTATGTATGATGTAGGTAAGTTTAAAACAGTAATTAACAGTATATATGCAAAAGGCGGCGGTGACACTCCGGAAACAGCTGTAGATGGTCTTGAAACTGCACGTAGGCTTGATTGGAGGACAAATGCAAGTAAGTTTATTATATTAGTCACCGATGCAGACAGTAAAGATAATAATAGATATGGCGTTGCTTCCATGGAGGATGAAATCAATCTTTTAATTGATGACAACATAATTACCTCTGTAATAACCTCCTCCTACTATCAAAGCTTTTACAAAAACTTATATTTGCTTACAAGCGGTATATATGCTGATATTTACGGCAATTTTGCACAGGAGCTGCTTAAGCTTGCAGATAAAATAGGTAAAGATACAAACAAAGGGAAATGGGTAATTCTTGATGATTATCAGGTCGTTAGGCTAAACGACCCTGAGGAGGACCCTGATGGCGATACTGATGATGATGGAATTAAGGATTATGATGAACTTGGGTCGCAGAAAACTGTAAGTATTCAGTGGGCTATAAATAAAGTGCGGGAAAGTAATAATATTTTGCCAACAGCTGTTTATAATGGTAAGACTTCCGTTGATGTTTATAATTACAGTTCGAACCCGGTACTTGTAGATACGGATTATGACGGCTTAGACGATAGTGACAGCAGAGACTTGGTTAAGCGTGATAACGGCAGTGTGGATGGGAATGCCTTTTCCGGAAAGCTATTTATTAATATAGATGGCGGAGTTAAGGTTAATTTCAATGTGGATTATACGGATTTCTTTGATGAAAACAATACTTCCTATCACAAGGATTTAAGTGTTCTCGGATCCATATATTCATCGGTAGTTTATCACAATAATTTAAATTTGAGCAGTGGAGCCAATCTCTCCGGACAGGTCAAAGAAATTTTTGAAGGCTTCGGCTTGAAGGATTTTAAGGATTATTCCTTGAATTCGGTTTATGACGATGATGATTTGTCGGAAATAGCTGTGGGTCATAGATTGGTAGAATATGAAGGCAGTAAAAAAGATATTATAGTAGTAGCCGTAAGAGGTACAAATTCTACGATTCAGGAATGGTCAAGCAATTTTGATGTTGGAGCAGATACAGACAATTATTGGGACAGAAGCAATCCATTCTGGCGTAATAAGGATAATCATAAAGGCTTTGATGTTGCTGCAAACAGATTATATGATTATATAACGAATTATGTGAAAACCAATGTGAAATCCGATGCTCAAAAAGTAATATATAT
>JAEZDX010000112.1 GCA_023417975.1 Bacillota bacterium | reverse complement strand
GTCCCTCCACCTCTCATGATAAGAACATAAAATTATACATTTAATTAGATTATTTTAAACTAATTGAAAATATAAGTCAATAAAAACTGATATATAAATATGAAAAAAGTAATAAAAGTATTATATTCGTATAAATAAGATTTCGTAATTAACAATATGTAAATTCAAACTGACATTCTTACTAAAACAGATTCTTAAAACAATTACGGCATATGCGCATCTTGCCGCCATTGGCGCTTACAGATGCCTCTGTGGATACTTCCTTATTACATATGCTGCAAACAGTTGTACTCCTATCTGCTTCCTTTGAAATTTCTTCTTTCCTAGCACCCTTTACAAAGTCGGCTCCTTTTTTATTTGAAGGCAGCTCATAACATATAGGTTTATCTTGTACGTTTTTTTCATATATTTCATACTTCATGCTGAAGGTACTTTCACAAAATAGCTCCAATTCAAACCTAGGGTCAGTTTTATCGTAATACTCCTCTATGATAAGGCGGCGTACTTGAGCGTCATTAATTATTAATCCACTTTTTTCAATGCCGTCAAAAATACTTTTTGTTATGTTATTTGTATCGGGATGGCGTTTTGAGCTTTTATAGTAAACCTTTAAAACTGCAATAAGGGATTCGGTGAAAACTGTATTTGGATTTTGTAATCTTGCAGCGAAAGCAATTTCTTCTTCATAAAGGGCGTATCTGTCGTGATATTTTCCGGAATTATAGGGAAGAATAGCTCTGCCTTGTAAATTAAAAAGTTTAAAATTGGACTTTGAGATTGGTGATCCTTTAACCACTACTTTTGCATAGTTTTCCATGTAAGCCTCCGGTACATATATTGATGAGTGTGTTTACATATGAATTTTCAATGTTTAAACTCACGCATCTTTATTAATTTTGTTTACCCCTATTAATATACTACAACATATGTTCGCCTAAAGCAAATAGGGAAGTTTAAATTTCCGCAACCTGTATTATTTAGCATTTGTATAAATTGATTATTTTGCTATAATTAAAGATGTTATTTACTTTCTATATAGAGCACAATAAGTCTTTTGCATTTTGACTTTTAATGTGTTCCATATATAGAGAACAATAAATTCCATAAGAAAAAAGAGGTATAAGCAAATGGCTAATGATATAAAGATACTGGCTATTGAAAGTAGCTGTGATGAGACTGCAGCTGCAGTAGTAGTAAATGGCAGAGAATTATTATCTAATATAATTGCGTCTCAAATAGATATACATAATAAATTCGGCGGAGTTGTGCCGGAGGTTGCATCAAGGAAGCATGTAGAAGTTATTAATGCGGTAGTACAGCAAGCCTTAGAAGAGGCAGAAACAGATATTTCGGATATAGATGCTGTTGCAGTAACATATGGACCTGGACTTGTGGGAGCGTTGCTAGTAGGGCTTCAATATGCCAAAGGACTTGCATTTTCCTTGAAGAAGCCCTTGATAGGAGTAAATCACATTGAAGGGCACATAAGTGCGAATTTTATCCAGCATAAAGATTTGGAACCCCCGTTTGTATGTCTTGTAGTTTCAGGAGGACATACCTTCATAGTGCATATGAAAGGATACGGTGATTTTGAAGTCATAGGAAAAACTAGAGATGATGCTGCCGGTGAAGCATATGATAAGATTGCGAGGGCGTTGGGCTTGGGATATCCGGGGGGACCGGCTATAGATAAGCTGTCAAGGGAAGGCAATGAAAATGCTATAAAGTTTCCAAGAGCCAATTTCCATGATGAATCTCTTGATTTTTCCTTTAGTGGGCTTAAATCAGCTGTTTTAAATTATTTGAACAAGATGGAAATGACAGGTCAGGAAATCAACAAGGCAGATGTGGCGGCTTCCTTTCAAAAGGCTGTAGTTGATGTGCTTACGGATAATGTTATAAAAACCTGCAGAATGAGAAAGGTTGATAAGATAGCAATAGCCGGAGGAGTAGCATCTAATACCGCACTTAGAGAGAGTTTGACAAAAGCAGGAATGGTATACGGAATACAAGTGCTTTTCCCAGCACCTATATTATGTACGGATAATGCTGCTATGATAGGCAGTGCTGCCTATTTTGAATTTATGAGAGGTGTGCGATCATCCCTAAACTTGAATGCACTGCCTAATTTAAAGTTGGGAGAAAGATAATATTAAAGATTACGCTACAATTCGAAGGTGGAGCTATCTATGAAGCTCCACTCTTTTTTTATAGCTTTCAAGTCATTTATTAACTTAATTAGGGCAAGGTCTTTTTGTTTTGCCTCAAGCATTATGTCTATATCCTTATCATAGGCTCTGCAAGCATCAATAAATCTTATGAAATCCTCAGCTACAATAAAATCGGAATGTTTACGGTCTGTTTCAGCTTCTTTAGGGCTTGAAAAGTGAAACTTTGGAGGGAGATTTTCACCTTCCCAGGTAGATAATATTTGCGGAAGAAGATCCTCTAAAGCTTCGCCGTTATTGTTGCAGTTATGATGATGTACGTCGAATACCATGGGTACCTTTAGGGCCTTACACAAATCTAAAGTTTCCGCAGCTGTAAAAGTTTTGTCATCATTTTCCAATATAAGCTTTTGAGATATTTCCAAAGGCATAGCTGAAAAACTTTCTTTAAATCTAGTCAGAGCAGCTTCTTTTCCACCTTCACTGCTTCCTACATGTAAAACCATTTTACCGAGAGGATAGTTTATGTCTTCAAACAGATGAACATGAAACCACAAATTTCTGATAGTACTTTCAACCACATTAGGCTTAGAACTATTCAAAACATTAAATTCATTAGGATGAGTATCCACTCTTATATTGTTATCACATATAAACCTGCCGATTCTTTCAAAATCTTTCTTAAATATAGTTCTGTAATTCCAATCTGTAACTTCGGGATGGGTTGCAAGTGGAATAAGTGAGGAAGTTATTCTATAAAAATGAAGCTGATTTTCAGTATTATATTTCAAAATTGTATATAAGTCATCTAAATTGCTGAGAGTAACCGACTTTAGTTTATCCAGTTTTTTTTCCTTGGATGTGAGTTTTTGATATAGCGTATAAGTTACATTACTTGAGGACGTAACCTTGGGAAGGTTTAATGAAATTGCTACATATCCGAGACGAACTTTCATAAAAGCACACCCTTTCAAATAACACTAGTAGTAGTTTATACATAAATGTAAAGGATTAAACTTACGTATCTATAATAATCTTGGAAATGTTGTCTGGAAAACCACATTTTAGAGTAATATTTTTAGTATTTTAATGTTTTTCCTGAGAAGGTTTTATGATATTATGTTATATGGGGTAAAAATATGTATTTATTTGGCTATGGTTGGGAGGTTATGAGAATGAAGTTTCCGGTTTCATCAAATATTTTTCATAAATATAATAAAAAAAGAAAAACATGGATATCTAAATTGTTTCAGTCCTTTATATTTTTTTGTATATTCCTTTTTTTTGCGGGAGTATTATATCAGTTTATTGCAACTGAATCGGATAGAAATCAATTTAAGATGAAGGGGAAATATGTTAATGTAGGAAGCTACAGGTTGATGGTAAACACAGGAGGCAGCGGTAAATATACCGTTGTGTTTGAAAGTGATATAGGTACGCCTATACAACAATGGAACGATGTAAGAGAAGGTTTAAGCAAAGATTATAATTTATTCAGTTATGATAGAAACGGATATGGGTGGAGCGATTCCTCAGGAGAAGCGGCAGATATATCAAAAGCTGTAAAAGATCTTAAAAATGCTTTATCAAAGAGCGGCTTCAGTTCTCCATATATACTTGTGGGCAATGGCTACGGGGGCCTATTAATGACAGAATTTGCAGCAAAGCATCCCAATGAAGTTGCCGGCGTAGTACTTATTGACAGTATTATGGAAGATGAAATTAAGTCAAAGGAATTTCAGAGTCAGTTAAAAAAGGATATGACTAAGTATGGTTCTTATAAGTTTTTCTCCTATATGGGGGGAATGAGGCTTGCATATCAATTCAATATATTAAAAAATAATGAGCAGTTTTTGAAAAATTTCTCTGATTCCGATAAAGGGTTGTTTAAAAGTCAAAGGATTATGTCAAAATATTATTCGGCCTATTATAACGAGTTAAAAATTCTAAAGAATTATGATGGAAATATACAAAAAAACGGAGCATTAAAGGATACATTTGTTGAGGTCCTTACTCCTGCAAACAAATTTGGAGATGCTGAAAAAGATAAGCAGTATGTTGAGGAACAAAAAAAACTTGTATCAATGACTGGCAAGGGTGAACAAATGCTGGTAGAAAAAAGCAGCGGATATATACAGGTGGATAGACCTGACGCTGTTATAAATGCTATAGATAGAATTGTTAAAAAGGTAGGTAAGCAATAATGAAGAGTAAGAGTTTCTTTTCCGGTGGAATGTTTGCTTCCATAGGGGCTGCAGTAGTGTCAGCCTATATGGCATATTTACTTGGACAGCATAATGAAAGGCTTTATACTTTATTTGTTTTTACGGCCATATCACTTGCAGCGGCCTACTACTTTAAGACGAAAAGAGATTTGGCAAGGCTCCTTGAAGAGGTAGTGGAATTCTGGGGAAGTCCCATAACAAAAAAAAGAAATTTAAATACTGTAAGAAGATATTTTGATGCCATGATGGATAAGAAAAATCAGTTTTATATAG
>JAEZDX010000436.1 GCA_023417975.1 Bacillota bacterium | reverse complement strand
TTATCTACGATTCCTACCTTTTGCCTTAATTCATAAGGTATAGAAGCATGTGTCATGGATGCCGGATGACAAATTAATGATTCCACTCCGCCCAGACTCTCTCCGAAGGTAACCAACTCCAGAGCTTCTATGAAAGCCTTATAATCATAACCTTCCTTTAGTACAAAGGATATCATTCCCCCGTAGCCTTTTGCCTGCTTGGATTGTACTTTATATCCCGGATGGTCTTCAAAGCCCGGATAATAAACTTTGTGCACTTCTTTTCTGCTTTTTAAAAACTCAGCTACTTCTTTTGCATTGGAATTGTGTCTGTCCATGCGCACAGCTAAGGTCTTTATTCCTCTAATTAGCAAGAAGGAGTCAAAGGGAGGAAGCACTCCTCCTGTAGCATTTTGAATAAAGTGCAGCTTTACAGCCAACTCCTCATTGTTTACAACTGCAAGTCCGGAAACCGTATCGCTGTGACCGCCAAGATATTTGGTTCCGCTGTGAAGTACTATATCGGCACCAAGTGTTATAGGCTTCTGCAAATATGGTGTCATAAAAGTATTATCTACTATAGTAAGGATGTCATTAGCCCTAGCTATCCGTGCTACTGCTTGTATATCCGTAATGTCCATCAAAGGATTTGTAGGCGATTCAATATATATAGCTCTAACACTTTCATCAATGCTGTTTTCTATTTCCTTCAAATTCGAAGTGTCTACTATACCGTATTTTAGGCCGAAATTACTGAATATTTTATCCAATACTCTAAAAGTACCACCATAAACATTATTTGATATCAAGATCTTATCACCTGTGGTGAATAAGGATAATACTGCTGTAGTTGCCGCCATACCTGATGCAAAAGCAAATCCTGCATAACCTTCCTCAAGCTCCGCTATAAGTTTTTCCAAGGCCTCTCTTGTAGGATTTCCTGTTCTTGAGTATTCATATCCCTTATTTACACCAAACTTAGGCTGTTTGTAGGTTGAAGTCTGATAGATTGGCACATTGACTGCTCCTGTATTTTCATCTCCATCTATTCCCCCGTGTATCAATAATGACTCTATTTTCATATTCTTTCCTCCTATTTTTCGTATACATAATAAAATTCTACTTTACTGCTGATGCTATAAATATTCCCGTTTCCGTATACTCTCCTTTACTTGAATATCCTTTGCATTTTAACTCTGTATTTTCAATATTTATCTTTCCAAAGCCTGCTTGTTGCAGCCACTGTGTTATTTGCTCATTTGAAAATCCTAACCATTCATCATACATCTCTTCTCTTGCCCCTTCTCCATCATGCTGCATAACATCTGAAATAACTACAATGCCGCCCTTTTTTACTACTCTGTACATCTCATCAATAGCCCTTTTGGCATCTTTTATATGATGAAGTGCCATATTTATGAAGGTCCCATCAAGAGATTCATCAAATAAAGCAAGATTATCTAAGGACGATTTTATAGGATATATATTTTTTAATTCCTTCTTTATAGCTGAAGTTTTTAATTCTTTTAGCATATTGATTGAGTTGTCAACCGAAAACACAATACCTGCCTCACTTGCTAAAGCCAATGATACAAAACCAGTACCACAACCTAAATCAGCCACAATTTTGTCTTTTATATTACTTATCGACAAAAGCTTATACTTTAGTCTCTCTTCAAAATACTCACTCCTTATAACATTCCATTTTTCCGCTATGGAATCAAAATATTGCACAGAATTCATAATGTAATTCCTCCTTTTTTAATAAAACTATATAAAAACACTTTATAGATATCCGAATTTTAGGTAAACAAAAAGCTCCTGCCTCTAAAAATTTAGAGGCAGAAGCTGACTTCCGCGATTCCACTCTAATTGTTATCATATACTCACATATAATAACATCTCCTTCAATTCGGTACAAATATACCTTAACGCCTTAACGGGCGTACCCGCTGTCGCCTACACCTCACACGGATTCGGGACAGTGCTCAAAGATGCATTCACATAAGCTATGCTTTAAATCCCTCTCAGCCAACGGGGATTTTTCTCTGTAAGTTTATTTTATGCTACTATTTCTTATCAACGCATTTATTACCTAGTAATCCAATAGGATTACCTTGTTAATACTATGATATGCCGTTCTTCTATTTTTGTCAATAATTTTTAAATAAATAGTTCGTATATTCCAAGAGCTATTATAATAAGTGCAGACACATATTCCGAGTACTTTGATAATCGCCCATTCAATACCTTATGTCCTAAGTGGCAGCCCAGCTTCACAAATATCATACTGAAAATTAATGCCAGCACTGCCGTGATATACATGTTAAGTCCCGCAATGCTTGCACCTACCCCAAGCCCGATATTATTTAAGCATAGAATAAATCCAAGCACCGCCGCTTCTTTAAGCTCAATTTCTTTCGAGTTATCCTTATCCAGAATTTCCGGGTGTTCAATATAATTATAATAATTGCCACTTCCCGGATTATTTTCTTTTCGCTCATATTTATCTTTTTTTAGCGCCTCAATTAGCATATATATTCCGAAGCCAACAAGCAAAATGCTGGCAAGTATTGCTGTATGATTCTCAGGAATGATCAAATAAAGTCCCTTACCGAATAGCATTGCCAAAAAGGTTCCTACACATGAAATGCATGCTACCACAAAATTACTCCAGAAGCTTATTTTAATGCCCTTGCCGCCGTAGCTTAATCCTATTACAAAGTTATCACTGCTGGAAGCAATGCAAAAGAAAAGAATTGATATTATCTCCATACGCCCCTCCAATTTACATAGTCACTTATACAATATACTTAACATTACTGGAAGGTTCCAATATACTTGGCAAATATACTCAACCACTTTTCTCTTTGATTATCATAAGTATTCTGATACAATAAAATTAAGCCACTTTTTTAATATGTTAATATTTAACGCAAATATTGCTAATTATTAAATATTAACATGGTTAATTTTATAAATTGGCAAAATCAACTCATAGGACGGTGAAAAAATTGAAACTAAAGCTAAAAGGTAAAATGAATGCCCTTATTATATCTTTACTTATTATTTTGAGCACCTCGATTTTTGTAATTGTGTTTATCCAGGTTCATAGCATAATAATAAAAAATTTAAACTCAAGTCTTAATTCATATGTAAAGTTAAGCTATGAATTGCTGGACAATAAGTATCCCGGCGAATGGAAGATTGATGGGGACAAGCTTTATAAGGGAACTAAACTAATTAATAATGATACCGAATTTGTTGATGCAGTAAAGGAAGCTACAAATTCACCTGCAACCGTATTTTTAAACGATACTCGTGTATCAACTAATGTAATAGATAATGGAAAAAGAGCTGTAGGCACAAAGGTTTCAGCTGCCGTTGCAGATTCAGTTCTAAAGCAGGGAAAGGAATATAGAGGCGAGGCGATGGTACTGAACAGTACTTATCAAGCTCAGTATACACCTATTAAAGACAGTTCGAACAAAGTCATAGGAATTTTATTCCTTGGTGTAGAAAAAAAGGTAATTACTTCTGAAATAAATTCATTGGTACTCACTATAGTTGTTTTATCTTTGATTTTTGTAGTTCTCTCCTTCATCTTATCTACATTCTTTATTAATCCTATAGTTAAGAATGTAAAGAAAATACTTGGCTCACTTAGAAAAATATCCGAAGGTGACTTAACCGAAACTTGTGTTGTTTCATCCACTGATGAAATAAGAGATATTTCCGATGAACTGAACAATATGCGTATAAACATTGCAGAGCTTGTTAGTAATATAAAAGTAAGCTCCATAGACCTTAAGAAGAATTCCGACAGCCTAGCTTCCGTATCTCATGAGATGTCTACTTCCTCCGAAGAAGTTTCAAAAGCTATACAGGATGTAGCTATAGGCTCAGGCTCCCAAGCAGAAGATCTTATAGAAGTGTCCGGAATATTGAATCACTTCAGTGAAGAGATTGAAGCAATAGCGAAATCTATCAAAGATATTGACGCTAGTTCCAAATCCATCAGCAGTATGACAGATATCAGCAGTAACGATATGAAGCAGCTTATAGAGTCTATAGAAAATATGAGTACTACCTTCAATAATTTTATGGAAAAATTAATTCATTTAGGACAAAATATCGGCAAAATAACTGATATAACTAGCCTTATCAACAGTGTTGCTGAACAGACTAATCTCCTTGCTTTGAATGCAGCCATTGAAGCTGCAAGAGCGGGAGAAGCCGGTAGAGGCTTTTCAGTAGTTGCCGAGGAAATAAGAAAGCTTGCGGAACAGGCGAAAAATTCTTCTCAGGATATAAATACCCTGATAACAAATATATCCGCGGATAATGCTGTTATAATTCAATCCTCTGAGGGTATGAATGCCGAGATTAAAAAGCAAATGGGCATCATAGATTCAACTATCAAATCTTTTAAAGATATAATTGTATCTTTGGACCAAGTTGCTCCAAAGATAGATGCTGTAAATAGCGGAGCTGTTACAATAAATGCCGAAAAAGAAACTATAATAGGCAGAATTGAAGCCTTGTCATCAGTATCTGAAGAAGTATCTGCTTCCTCCGAAGAGATTTCAGCTTCCTCCGAAGAAATGAGTGCTTCAGCTCAGGAGGTAAGTGCAATGGCTCAGACATTGAATTCTATGACAGGTAACATGATGGCTCAAGTAAACAAGTTCAAATTGGAAAAATAATTTCACTTTAACGGATATTAATGAAGGAGCTGCATTTAAGCAGCTCCTTTTTTATTTTAAGTTCAATTTTGCCAATGCTTCTGCCAATGCATTGTTTCCTACGTCTTCTTGCTTGTTTTGCTGCTTTAAATAACTTGCTACATCCTTTTTGGATAGATTGCTGCTCTCTTTCTGCTTTCTTTCATTAAAGGTTGAGAGCTTCTCTCTATGCCCGCAGCTGCAAACAAAAATACGGTTTTCACCTTCGCCTCGAAGCTCCAGCTTCTTATGACAGTTAGGACATCTGGCATTTGTAACTTGTGCAATACCCTTTCTGTAACCACATTCCCTGTCTTGGCAAACTAACATTTTACCTTTCTTGCCGTTAACCTCCAAAAGGTATTTTCCACACTGAGGACACTTCTCCCTTGTCTGGTTATCATGTTTGAACTTTTCTTCGCTACGTTTTATTTCACCTACTACTTGTTCAGCATACTTTCTCATATCATTTATAAATATATTTTTGTTAAGCTTTCCTTTAGATATTGAACCAAGCTTTTGTTCCCATTCTGCAGTAAGTGCAGGTGACTTTAACTCCTCAGGTACAAGCTCTAAAAGCTGTTTTCCCTTAGAAGTTATAAATATATCCTTACCTCTCTTCTCCATAACGAAACTGTTAAATAACTTTTCAATAATATCTGCTCTGGTGGCTACAGTGCCTATTCCACCTGCTTCTCCGATCGTCTTTATAAGTTCTTTACTTTCACCCTGCATATACTTTACCGGGTTTTCCATAGCCGAAAGTAAGGTAGCTTCGTTAAAAGGTGCAGGAGGCTTTGTTTCTCCTTTAGTCTGATTAATAGCCGTGACCTTAAGCTTATCACTCTTTTTCAGTTCCGGCAGTAATTGCTCTTTTACTTCCTCATTGGAATCCTCATCTTCAAAATGATTTTCGTAAACTTCCATCCAGCCTGATGCTATTACTCTCTTCCCCTTCGCTACGAATATTTCATCACCGATTTTTGCTCTAAGTGTAGTTTGCTCATATTCAAAGGGTGGGTAAAGTACCGCTAAAAACCTCTTAACTACCAAATCGTATATCTTTCTTTCCTTATCACTGAGGTTGCTTAAGGTTACTGTCTGTTCCGTGGGAATTATAGCATGATGATCCGATACCTTTTCATTATCTACAAAAGCCTTATTAGCTTTTATAGGATTTCTCATTACAAACATGGCTGCTTTTGAATAAGGTCCAACTCCGCAAGCCTTCACCCTATCTTTTAATGTTTCCACTACATCGGAGGATATAAATCTGGAGTCAGTTCTAGGATATGTGAGCACCTTATGACTTTCATATAACCTCTGCATAAGGGATAAGGTCTCTTTTGCAGAATAGCCGAATAGCTTATTTGCATCTCTTTGCAGCTCTGTTAAATCATAAAGCTGCGGTGAGAAGCTCTTTTTAAGAGTCTTATCTATATCTATTATTTCAGCATCCTTATTTTTCAAAGTATTTATTATACCGTCTCATTTATCTTTATCAAAAGTTTTCATATCCTTGGTTTTACTATCTTGCCACGTAAGCTTTAAGCCTTGGGCTGATGCCGTTATTCCATAATAATTCTTAGGCTTGAAATTTCTGATCTCTTGCTCTCTTGCCGCTATCATGGCTAAGGTAGGAGTCTGAACTCTGCCACAGGATAGTTGAGCATTATATTTGCACGTGAGTGCTCTGGTTGCATTAATTCCTACAATCCAATCTGCTTCCGCACGAGCTACTGCCGAAGCATAAAGATTATCGTATTCTCTGCCGTCCTTTAGGCTGCTGAAACCGTCTTTTATTGCCTTATCTGTAACAGATGATATCCAAAGACGCTTCATTGGCTTTCTTACATGCGCTTTTTCAATTATCCATCTGGCAACCAGTTCTCCTTCTCTTCCAGCATCTGTTGCTATAACGATACTGTCAACGTCTTTTCTGTTTAGCTGCTCCTTCACCACATTAAATTGCTTTCCGCTCTGTTTTATAATGACAAGCTTTAGTGCTGACGGAAGCATTGGTAGATCCTCTAGCTTCCAAGTTTTATACTTATCATCATATTGTTCCGGATCAGCTAGTGTAACAAGATGCCCAAGAGCCCAAGTAACTATATACTTATCTCCTTCCAAGTATCCGTTTCCGCTCTTTCCGCACTTTAAAACCCTAGCTATATCTCTGCCTACGGAAGGTTTTTCTGCCAGAACCAATGTCTTACTCATATGAACATTCCCTTCTTAGTAATATATAAACAAAAACCCTATAAGATTGCTCTTATAGGGTGTGCTTTTTCAGATTAAATTATCTTCTGAAGCCTCTGTTGTTCTGTTGCTTTCTAGCTTTTCTGCACTCAGGACATCTAACTGGATCATTTTCAAATCCTTTTTCCTTGTAGAAAGCCTGTTCGCCTTCAGTGAAAACAAATTCTTTTCCGCAATCTTTGCAAACTAAAGTCTTATCTGCCATTTCAACATTCCTCCTTTTAAAATTATATGAAGATTTAAAAACTGATTCACATTTCTTCCAAAAAGAGGGAATGTTGTTCATCGTTTAAATCTTTCCCGCCTAGCAGTCTAAACTACTGGCACGCTGTTATTATAACATACCAAAATTTTATTTGCAATGAGTATATCATATATTTATTGTGGATTTTCAGTTGACGTTTTTCATGAAAAACAGACATATTAAGCGCTAGCATCATTCAATATGCCACCTTATTTGACAGTTATGGGCGTTGTCTTCTATTG
>JAEZDX010000067.1 GCA_023417975.1 Bacillota bacterium | reverse complement strand
ATTGTAGGATACATCTACCTTGGCTCCCACATTAAATTTTCCAGTATCATTTCCTGTATATACCAGCTCAAGACTCGTTGGGTCTGCTATTGTTACAACTGTCTTTCTTGGAGTAACTTTATCACCGGGATTTAGGCTATCTATAAATGTAACGGTTCCGGATATTGAAGCTTTTAGCTTAGAGCGGTCAATACTCTTTTGGACTGCTTGCACATCTATTTTATCCATTTCTATGTTGATCTGCTGCTGCTCCAGCTGAATTTTCAAATCCGATTTAGTCCTGTCATCTGCAGCTGTGTCTATGCTATTTTGGATCCTTTCATAGGTAAGCTGATCCATTTGAAGCTTGTATTTCTTTTTCGTCAGGTCACTGTCCAGGTCCTCGGTTTCCTGTTCTGCAATCACTTGTCCGGCCTTGACCTTATCTCCTAATTTTACATTTATGTTTTTTAGATAAGATACTCCGTAATTAAAGGCTTCATTGGAAAGCTTGGATGATTGAAAAACAGCTGAACCCTTAGCATCGATTTCAATACTACCTTTCTTTACAGAAACTTCGTCATATACCACCTTTTCAGGTTCTACTAATGGCGGCGCCATTACAGCTTCCTCCCTGGGCAGGATTGAACAACCGGAAAAGGAGAAAGTAAAAACGCCGGTAAGAGCAAGTGCAGAAAATAGTTTTATAAATTTATTACTTCTACATTTAAACATAAAACTTTCAACATATTTTTTATTCAATGTATACTTCACCTCCAAAGTATTAAAATGTATTTTGTTTTTACTTTTTACACATGCGCATATGTTATATATTGTATCATTTACGATACATTGGGAAAAACAGCAAAATTAAATATGAATGACTGTCATTTTAAAGAAAAAATTGATTTGTAATTATTTGCATAGAACAAATTAGACTCTAAATGAACGATTATGGTGATAAAACCCAGCTGATATGTACATACTGTGCTTCAAAATGTCGTTTATTCCTTTGGTAATGTCGCTTAAATATAAAACTTATTTCTAATGGACCGAAAAGAGAGGACATTATTTATTAAACAAAGACTATTTTGTCTGAAAGAAAAAGTATTAAGCCATAATGTTGATAAAGTGTGTATATATACAGGTTTGTCTATATTAGGTATAATAGTGTTAATATGGATTTATAGATTATTACACATCAACGAAGCTATTGAGTATTTTGGGGAGGATCGATTATGAATTTGGAAGAATTACGCTTGAATTGTGCAATTAAGCAAAAGAAAGGCTTACACTTCATATTAGCGTCAATTGTTATTTGGTTTGCTATACTTATTATACATTTAACAGCATTACCTATTTTAACCAAGAACTTATTTACCTTCTGCTTCACAGCACCGCTAATGCCCATAGCATTTTTAATATCTAAAATAATCAAGGTGGATTTTCAGAATAAAGAAAATCCGTTAACTAACCTTGGAGTTCTTTTTTCTTTAAATCAAATGCTATATTTACTGATTGCTATGTGGATATATCCCACATTACCTGCAAAAATGCTAATGGTAATAGCAATGATTTTTGGAGCACATTTACTACCCTTTGGTTGGCTATATAAATCTAAATCCTACATAGTTTTTTCTATATTAGTGTCAATCGCATCTCTTATAATTGGTATAAGTTTTGAACCATATATACTTGCAAGCATGATGATTGTAATAGAAATTTTGTTTAGTATTTGTTTAATAGTTGAAAATAAAAAAATAAGCTGAGCAGCTTATTTTTTTATTGTTTTTTTCAAGCAAATATCTAGTAGTTTGCTAAATCTATACTCATTTTGTATTGCTCTTCAATTTGCGGCTCATCGGTGATTGGCAATGCAATTTTGTACTTTTTTGCTTTATCTATAGGTGGTAAATTTATTGATACTATTCCCTCATTTGCATTTTCAATAGCAGTAGTATCACCATCTTCAGCCCTTTCGATATCATTTTTAAGGCTGCTGTGACGATCTATATTATTCATCAAGAAAAAGTGAAACAGCTATATTAATTCTGTCAATAACTTTCTCTATAAATATAGGATAAATGTAATATATCATATATAGTTTATCGGCACGCTAAAGCTATGTTTGAAAATGGTAGTAGGCGTGATTTAGACAAGCCATAAGTGTCAATAATCTAAATATAAGGTAAATATCTAGTATTCTTGATAAGTCTCATAAATCCTTGGAAATAGGATGTTTTATGACAACTCAGCCCAATATGAAGATATTTATTACTTTCTGTATAGATTGAGGTGGCACTTATGTGTAATGAAATCAATAACATTAGTGAAATTAATGACATCAACAATGAGGATGAATTGCTTGAGAGTCTTATGAATATGAAGCCTTCACAAATGCAGTGTTTGAAGGATATTTTATTTGCTAAAACCGATAAATTATCGGAGGAAAGTGAAAATACTCCTGAGTTAAGCTGTCCTGACTGCAGCTTCTCCACCATTATCAAGTTTGGAAAAAACAGGCTTGGCAAGCAGCGCTACAGATGCAACCACTGCAAAAATGTGGCTTCACTATGTGGAGTGTATGGAAAATGGCATGTCCATACGAAAGTCTGCGGCTATAGTCGGTATTAATCCTAATACTTCCTTTCAATGGAGACATAAAATATTAAATGGATTGAACGGGGAACTACCGAGCAAGCTTTCCGGTACTGTTGAGATAGACGAGGTTATTATACCTGAAAGCTTTAAGGGCAATCATTCAAAGGACGAAAGCTTTTATATGGGAAGAGCACCGAGAAAAAGAGGACCAAAGCTGTCTGAGCGGGGCTCATTGAGAAGTGTAAGGGTACTTTGCTGCCTAAGCAGGAGAGAGGATATATTTTCTCAGGTTATAGGAAGGAACAGGCCGGTTGCCGAACAACTCATTGGTGTTTTAGAGGATAAAAACCAACAACTATTTTGTTACAGAGCCATAGTCCCACGGAAAGTGCATATTAAATGCATAATCCAAATAATTACAAATGGCCTTAAATTTAATTCTTTATGCGACGCCAACGTTAAAAATAACATGAATATATTGTATTAAAAGAGCCTTATATATTCACATAAATTAAACATCTTTATTTATGATATAATGAATTTGAACAGGAAACTTATAACCATGAAGTTTCCGATTATTAAGGCACTAAGCACAGTGGAAGACATAAATGTAAAAGGGGAACAACGTCCCTAGTAAAATCGCCATAGGCGATTTTTTTATGGAGGATTCTATATGAAGAAAAAACTATGGATAGTGGGGGTAGTAGCATGCTCCGTCATATTTTTGCTCTCAGGTTACATGATCAGCCGTACTTATTTTGATGAACGAAAAAGTTCTGCAGTCTTTGAGAAGGTGGTAGAACTGGTAAAGCCTACGCCCAAGGAATCAGCTGCCAGTGGCGAAAATACTGTTGAACCACAGGTAACGGCTTATGAAAAATATAGAAAGGCTCTTACTGCTAACAATGATCTTGTGGGCTGGATTTTCATTGACGGAACGAACATCAATTATCCGGTGATGCAGACGAAGAATAATCCGAATTATTACCTAAAGCACAGCTTTGAAAAGACTTACAGCAATTACGGTGTTCCATATGTACAGGAAGATTGCAATATTGATCTGTCCGATAACACTGTGATTTACGGACATCATATGAAAAACGGTACCATGTTTTCGGACCTGAAAAAGTTCGAAAGTGAGACTTTTTATAAACAGCACAGTACTATCCGCTTCGACACACTTGGCGGTTACGGCGAATATGAGATTGTTTCGGTATTTAAGACCGTTGCTTATTCGGAGCAGGGCTTCCAATATAATCGCTTTGTCAATGCCAGCCAGGTAACGGAATTTGACGACTATGTCACAAAATGCAAGGGGCTTTCTTTGTATGATACCGGCGTTACCGCCCAATACGGCGATAAGCTGGTTACGCTGTCTACCTGCGAGTATAGCTGGCAGGACGGCAGGCTTGTGGTTGTAGCAAAAAAGGTATCTCAATAAACAACATTGATTGCTGCTGTCGAATTAAGTATAATATGTATATATTAGACTGTGAAAGAAGGGATTACGCAGGTGCTAAACATTGCCATATGTGATGACAGCCATGAGCAGCAAGGGCTGATTGAAAGAGCTATAGAAAAATATTTCAAAACGCACGGCGGCTGCCCCGTACAGGTTACTTGTTATGATAATCCTTTGCTGTTTTTAGAGGCGCTGGACCAAAACGGAGGGTACGATATACTGCTGCTGGACATCTTTATGCCGGGCATTAACGGTACGGAGGTAGCAAAGGAAGTTCGTAAACGCAAGGATAAAACAGAGATTGTTTTTCTGACAACAAGTGATGATTTTGCCGTTACGGCATTTTCCTTAAAAGCCGCTCATTATCTTGTTAAACCTTTTACGCAAACGGAGTTTGACGAGGCTATGAATCGAGCTATGGAATCTTTTGAAAGAGTTAAAGTGCTTAAGATTTCCTTCAGACTAACGGGCGGAGGAGTAAAAACAGTGGATATTGACGATATTTTATACATAGAGAACTATAAGCATGAACAGCAGGTTCAGCTTAAGGATGCAGACGTATTATCTATAAGAGAAACAATGAATTCTTTGCAGGAGCAGTTGGACGAGCTATGTCCTCATCAATTTTTAACTCCTTATAAAGGGTATATCGTCAATTTGAAAGCCGTCCATTCCGTTGAACCTGATTGTATGAAACTTCACAGAAACATAAGCATACCAATAGCGCGCCGCAGCTTTCGGGAAATGACAGATAAATACTTTGCCTATGCCTTCGGAGGTAAACATCAATGAATACTGTGCTTCCTGATTTGTTTCGCTGTCTTATCACCGATATAATGCTCGTAGTTCTAATGTATATTATGTCTAAGCCAAAGCATAAAAGTAAATGGATTTATATTACGGTGACAGCTGCAATTGTTATAGTTAATATCGCAGTTAATTCTTTTTTATATTTACAACATAACTATAACACAGTAGTAACCGTAAATTTACTAATGCTAATTATTATTGCGGCAGTACTAAAACCGTTATTTTTGGATTCTTTTATGCAATGGTACTTTAGTTGCATTACTATATTAAATATTCATGCTACGATTGTATGTGCAAGTTATTTTTTATGTGTTTTTTTTCCCTATCCCGATTGGAGTATGAGTATTTTACGACTTATATTCTTTGTCTTAATTGCAGTATTATTTTGGCACTTTGTCCGACCTTTTTACTATAAAATTAAAAGATATTGGCACGTATATTCATTACTTACCATTGCACTGCTTGTTAATTTTCTCTACTATCTCCTTACGAAAGACATCCAGCAGGTTCTAAGAGAAAGCTATGTTCCTATTCTACTTCTGATTATAATGGAAGTATTTTTATATATCGGAATATTTGTTTCGTTTAAAATAATTTCAGACGAATATGTGCTGCGTGAACAAAAGATAAAATTGGAAGCCCAACGGTCCTTACTGGAGTCTGAGCTTTCTTCATATGATAAATTTATACAGTCAGCCAAACAAAGTCGCCATGATTTACGGCATCATAATTCTCTCGTTTTAGAGTATCTTGCTTCCGGTGATATTAAGGGAGCAGAGGAATATTTAAAATGTCAGATTGATGATTTAGCACATTCGGCGCTGGAAACCTATTGTGAAAATCCAATTTCAAATGCGGTTTTTCTCTTATATGCCCGTAAGACAAGAAGTCTTGACATATCTTATGGTGTACAAGCGGATATTCCAAAGGAGCTTCCAATGTCTAATACAGAGATCGGCTCTATGCTCTCAAATATTTTGGAAAATGCTGTACATGCTTGTGAAAATGCGAAAGCAAACGATAGATTTATTCAATTTTTAGCAGAGAGTAACGGCTATACATTGAAAATTGAATTGAAAAATAGCGTATTTAGTGAAACGGTGTTTGACAAGAATGCAATGCCTGTTTCACAAAAAGAGGACGGTGGTACCGGGACGCTCAGCGTTTACACTACAGTAAAGCGGCATGGCGGTATGGTGAGATTTTCGCAGGAAAAGAACATTTTTATTACTCGAATTGTTTTACCACTTAAATAACGAATTTAAAATAAGAACACCTTTTGACAATTTGTCAGAAGGTGTTCTTTGCGTTCTATGTTGTCTTGTGCAAAATAACCGTCATTTTGTGCAAGGATCTGCAGAAATATAAGGGAAAAAGGTATCATTATTTTATAAAATTGTGAATTTAAACGGGGTTAGGAGGAATGAGGATTGAAAAGGGATTTGAATTTAGCGGTTGACCATACCGCCAGCTTAGAGCTTCGGTTAAAAGCAATACAGATTTATGGGAAGGACTCCTGCTACTTTTTCTCACAAAGAGACGGATGTGTGGTGAATTTGCGAAAATGCCGTTATTGTGAATATGCAAGATTTCAACATGAGGTGATCGATGAGGATTCCCAAGGACTTTGCAAATTTAAACCATGAAATAAAACAGTCTCTATTTTATTCAGTCTTTATAAGTAAAGGAGGATTTTTC
>JAEZDX010000042.1 GCA_023417975.1 Bacillota bacterium | reverse complement strand
TTATGGCTTCTGTTATGTAATCCTTTGAGTATTTTAAGCTATTCTCCATACAGTATCCAAGGGCAAGGTTTGCCGCAATAGCAGAAGAAAGCGTACAACCTGTACCATGAGTGTTTTTAGTCAATATTCTCTCTTCTGTGAAGTATATAATTTTATTACCGTCAAAGAGAACATCAACTGCGGAGGCTTCCAAATGACCGCCTTTTACAAGTACATACTTTGGCCCAAGTTTGCTTATTTCCTCTGCAGCAGCAGCCATGTCTTCTATATTGTTTATTGGAAAGGCTTTTCCGAGTTTCTCCTCAAGAATGGCTTCCGCTTCCGGTATATTTGGAGTTATAACATGTGCCAGCGGAAGCAGCTTTGAAAGCAGTGCACTCTTTGCAGATGGCTGAAGCAGGGAGTAACCGCTTTTGGAAATCATAACAGGATCCAGCACTATATTTATAGGCTCGTACTGTTTTAATTTTTCGCTTATTATTTCTATACTGGATGCCTGTGATACCATACCGATTTTGACTCCATCAACCTGTATATCCGTAAATATTGCATCCATTTGCATGCCTATGATTTCCGGACTTATGTCCTGCACAGCAAAAACACCTTGAGTATTTTGTGCGGTAATTGCTGTAATGACACTCATGCCATATACGCCTTGAGCACTGAAGCTTTTCAAATCTGCTTGAATTCCTGCACCGCCGCTGCAGTCGGAACCTGCAATGGTAAGTAATTTTTTCATAGTTCAATCTCCTTTTATATTAATTTTAAAACCTTAGTCCGTTGAAGTACTACAATTAATAGGTATGCAAGGATACTTCCGCCTATAGTGCTTACAGAGAAAGGTAGGATAAAAGCAAAGAGAGCAACCTTTTTACCTAATACATAGGCAGCTAAAGGATAAGCAGCAAGAGCACCCAATATTCCTGTGCCAAAGATTTCTCCAAGTACTGTAGGCAAGGTTGCCTTTGTATGCTTGTATATAAGGCCTGCCAAAAGTGCACCAATCATACTTCCAGGAAAGGCAAGTAATGTACCTGTTCCAAGAATGTTTCTTATTAAAGAAATACAAAATGCCATAGCTACTCCATAAAAGGGTCCAAGGGTTACTGCTCCAATTACATTAATTAAATGCTGGATAGGAAAACATTTAGAGGCACCTATGGGTATGTAAATTAAATTACTGGAGATAGCACCAATAGCTGTTAGCATTGCTGAATAAGTAAGTTTTTTTGTGTTCATATACATTTCTCCTTTTATTAATTATAAAAAAATAAAAAAAGCACAAGTCCGTAGACATGTGCTTATAAAGCTCCATAAACAACTTCCTACGCTGGCATTACCCAGATCAGGTTAAGGGTCAAAGAATTTGATTCTTACTCTCAGCCGAAAACATCGGCCCCCCTGTGCGCTATTAATTTAGCTTTATAGTATCATGGAAATAGCGTATATGCAAGTCAATAATTGGCTTGTAAATATTGTTAAATTTCTTTTGAATATATTGCTGAAGGATTAGGTGCAAGAATAACAAAGCAGGACATATCCATATCACCTGTGTTTTTAAGGCTGAACATTTCCTTTCCGTCACAATGAATTACATCTCCATGGGTAATGCCAACGGTTTGATCATCTGCTGTCATTTCGCCCTGTCCCATAACCACATATACAATAAGGTCGCTATGTTCATGGTTATGGGGCGGAATGCTCTGTCCTGGTCTTAGATTCAGCACAAAGTTAAGGACTCTATCTTCTTGAAAGAGTACTCTTTTCGTTATGGAATTATCCGAATATATCATTTTATCTGCTATTTTTTGAATTTTCATTGTAAATACCTCCTCAAAATCTTAGCTTGTTATTATTATGAGCCAAAAGCTGCTGTAAGTATGTGATTCAAATCAAATTAATTAATTAACAGGTTTGAAGTATATATAGAAAACTATTAATAATTTCTTTGTTTCATTTCCAGTTTGATAAAAAATGAATTTTGAAAAACATTATCTTGCATATTCATGAATTAGCTTATAAAATATAAGCGACATTGAATCTGTTAATTAATAATGATTATAATAAGAAGAAGTTGCATAAAATAATGTATTACGTAGGAGGAAGAGATATGAAACCTGTTAAAAATAAAGTTGTAGTTGTAGGAGCCGGAATGGTAGGAGGAGCAGTTATAAATGCATTACTTTCATTAGAGCTTCTTGCAGAAATAGTAGTTGTAGATATGAATACAAGAAAGGCAGAAGGAGAGGCATTGGATGCAAGCCATACTACCTCTTTTGCATACAGTCCTAATGTGCATATAAGAGCAGGGAGCTATGAGGATTGCTCGGATGCTCAAGTAATAGTCATAACTGCAGGTCCAAGTATGAAGCCCGGAGAGGGAACGGATAGACTTTTGCTTGCTGAGAAAAACTTAGCAGTTACTAAAAGCATTATGGAATCAATTACTAAGTATACTAAGGATGCAATTATAATAATGGTTACTAATCCCGTTGATATATTGACTTATTTTGTGCAGAATCATTTCGGTTATGATGAGAGTAAAATAATAGGTACAGGAACTCTTTTAGATACTGCCAGATTGAGAAGAATACTTGCTAAGAAGTATATGGTTGATACTAAGAACGTTCACGGCTATGTATTGGGAGAGCATGGACAAAGTGCGTTTGCAGCCTGGAGCATAGTAAATATTGCAGGAATTCCAGTGGATAATTTTGATGAAATTCTCGGGGACGGTGAACCTCTTGATAGAGAAGCGGTAGTAAAAGAGGCAAAGGATGTAGGTCTTGAGATACTTCAATCAAAGGGCTATACATCTTCAGGAATAGCCATGACAGTAAACAGATTGGTTAAGGCCATTCTGCTTAATGAACTCAGCATTGTTCCGGTTGCTACTACACTTAGGGGTGAATATGGCATAGAAAATGTTGCATTAAGTATTCCTTGCGTTATAACAAG
>JAEZDX010000626.1 GCA_023417975.1 Bacillota bacterium | reverse complement strand
GTTCATGCTCTTTTGTTCTTCCTCAACCCTCTTCTTCAATTTATCAAGATCTCTGCTTTTTTGCTCCAATTTACCCACTTCGTTGTCTACACCGTTGTAAAACTGCTGCGCTGCTTTTACTTCTTCATAAGCCGGCTTAACATAATAAGCGTAAAGTCCATAATTTATGATGATTGTGATTAATACAATCAATACTGCGGTTTCCGCCTTCTTTTTATCCATTTTTCTCCTCCTTCAGAGGCTTAACTATTTTAAGCTCAAATTGCGCCTCTCTTTCGGAGTCATCCAGCCTTACCGAATTAATATTTATTTTTTCAAATACTCCTATACTGTTAATTTGCTCCACTAGAGTTACTTTATTAATTGCTCCGTTTATAACAAAATTTATCTTTATACCTTGAAGATCCACTTGAAAGCTGCGTATTTTTGTATCGTCAGGTAGAGCTTTTCTTAAAATTTCCACATAAGGTGTAAAATCCGTATCCATACCGTTTATCAATTCGGTCATCTTCTTTTTTTCCTTTAGCTCCGTTTCTTGAGCCTGCAGTTTATTATACTCTTCATTAACTTCAGTAAAGCTGCTTTTCTTTTCGTATAATTCAGCAGTATCGTAATCCTTTATTTTAATTGCTTTATAAGCTGTAAACCCTATAATCCATAGAAGTGTGCATGCTGCAAGACCAATAGAAATGGCAGCTAAAAGCCTGTTATCCTTTTTCTTGCTTTGGGCTTTAACCTGGGCTTTAAAATTAATGCTTTTACTGTATTTTCTTTTGAATTCAAACACGCTGCCAATGACATCCGCCAATAAATTTTTATCAATGCCTGAAGCTGTTTCTATTGTTATATTCCGTAAATTTATTCCTGAAGTTATCTTAATATCCGTCTGTTCCTTTAGCTGCTCATAAAATTCATAATTATTCCAAAGACTTCCTAAAATATATATTGAATCTACTTTGTTTCCATAATGTCTCGTAGAATAAAAATTTAAGAAGTACAACAATGAATCCATTAATTCATCATAATCCTCATGGTTTTCATCGAATTCGGAATTTATCCTGGAGTATAAAAATATAGTTCCTTTATCAAGTATTGTAATGCTTGTCCTGTCCTTATCGATATCAAAAACTGCAATGCTCTTATCCTTATCTGCATTGAATATATTTTCAATTCCTACAGGATAGATACTGATGGTATCTGCCAGCAAGCCTTTACTTTCGGTAAATTCAGTTATAGCCTTCAGCTTGTTTTTAGGAAACAATACAAGTAATATGTTAAACTTAAGAACTTCCTGTTTTTCTTCCCCAAGGATAATATAATCATATTCATACTCCCCGATATTTAGCGTAAAGTATTCTCCAATATTATTCTTAATAAATTTATCAAGATCACTTTTACTTAGCTTCGGGCTTTGAACCTGTCTTGTTATAATTCCTTCCTGAGAAATAGTTATATTTACTTTTTTCCCTGAAAGCTTTTCCGACTGAATAAATTTACTAAAGCCGTCACTTTCACTATCCAAGTATAAAAGCTCTCCGTCTTCATTTGTGCCTTCAGTTATATTAAAAGCTTTATTTTTTAGTATTTTTACAGTTCTTCCGAATCTTTTTACTATAGACATATTAATACTGTCTTCAGTAAACTTTAATATTATTTGTTTTGATAAGCTCATATACTTTCCTCCCTACTATCAGGGTTTATATTCATATGTTATGCCACAGCTATCTTAAGGAATTGGTCATATTCATAACAGGCATTGCCACCGCAAGTATCAATACCGCAACACATACACCTATTATCAATGTAAAGGCAGGTTCTATCATGGCCATCATTTTACTCACTTCATTTTCAATCTTCTTGTCATATATATTTGCTATATTTGTTAACGTATCTTCCAAACGGCCTGTTTCTTCACCAACCTTTATCATTTGTACCACCATGGGCTCAAAAATCTGCTGTTTATCTAAAGCACTGGAGATTGACCTTCCGTTTATCAGTTCATTTTTCATATCCTCAATTTTTACAGCTATATATTTATTCCCTACCAAAAGCTTCATACTGTCCATAATACTCAGCATAGGTACCCCTGCTTTTAAAAATAAAGACATGCTCCTTGAAAATCTTGCAGTAATCATATGCACTCTAAATTCTCCTACCACAGGAAGCTTCAGTTTAACCTTGTCCAACATGTTTGCTGCCTTATCATATTGAGCTGCATATATAAATAATAGAATAATTCCACCTATAGTTAAAAGGATATAAATAAAATTTCCGTTTAGGAATTTCATAAAAGCTAGAAGGGCCTTAGTAGTCACAGGCAGCTTACTGGCATCTGAAAAAAGACTGCTTAGTTCTTTAAAAACAAATATATTAAAGAAAAATATCATCCCTATTGCAACCAAAAGAAGCATGGACGGATATATTGATGCAGTTTTGATCTTGCTCTTAATTCTGCCTTCTCTTTCATAAAAACCTTCCATATTAAAAAAGGTTTCATCCACATTTCCACTTAGCTCACCGGATGCAATCATATCGCAGAGAAGCTTGGGAAAAGCTCTTGTGTCTTCCATGGCAGAAGCCAAGGCTCTTCCCTTTCTAACACCGGAATGCATAATACCTATGATATTTTTCATCTTTTTTTCTTTCATCTGTGACTGCAGTACATCCAACCCGTTTAATATATTGAGCCCGGAATTTAATATGATACCCATCTGACCGCAAAAAGCTGCCAATTCGGAATCTTTAAGCTTAGTCATACCACTAGTCAATTCATTTACAGTGAAAGCTTTTTTTATATAAACGATAGTTAAGCCCTGGGACTTGAGTTTTTCCCTAGCCGTATCAATATCGTCTTCCTCCAGGCTTCCTTTAATAACTTCAAACTTATTATTCCAAGCTTTAAATCTATATTTATTCATCCAATTTACCCCTATTCGTTGGATCCGTAAGTTACTCTCAGCAATTCATCAACGGTAGTAAGACCGCTTAAAACTTTTTTAATGCAGGCATCTCTTAGCAAGCTCATTCCGTTTCTCAGCGCCGCTTCTTCTATTTCACGTTCAGGTCTTTTCTCGTCAATGAGCTGTTTCAATTCAGCATTTATGGACATAACCTCGTATATGCCTACCCTACCTTTATATCCTGTATTATTGCAAAAGCTGCAGCCTTTTCCCTTCCTTATAGTCATGGGAATGCTGAGTCCAAGCAATCTCATTTCTCTTGAATCGGAAATATGCTCTTCCCCGCAATGAGGGCATATCTTTCTTACCAATCTTTGTGCAATAACTCCTATAATTGTGGAAGATAACAAAAATGGTTCTATGCCCATATCCTCCATTCTTGTTATAGTTCCGGAGGCATTGTTAGTATGAATAGTGGACAGCACAAGATGCCCTGTGAGGGACGCTCTTACTGCAATCTCTGCAGTCTCCGCATCTCTTATTTCACCAACCATTATAATATCAGGATCTTGTCTTAATATACTTCTTAGCCCAGAGGCGAAGGTAAAGCCAACCTTTGGGTTCACCTGCATCTGATTTATTCCTTTGAAATTATATTCCACAGGATCTTCTATAGTTATAATATTTTTC
Organism: Bacillota bacterium; assembly: GCA_023417975.1. Taxonomy (GTDB): domain Bacteria; phylum Bacillota; class Clostridia; order Clostridiales; family Clostridiaceae; genus JAEZDX01. The sequence goes on along the minus strand of JAEZDX010000626.1, from coordinate 2,280 downwards.
GTTTCTTCATTCAATATATTAAGAAAAGAATATAGAGTTGTAGTTTTACCGCTTCCAGTAGGACCACACACAAGCAGTATGCCGTAGGGCTTTGAAATTATTGCCTGCATTTTTTCCATGTCCTCATCCTCTATACCGAGAGTGTTAAAGCTTAAATTGAAGCTGCTCTTGTCCAGAAGCCTCATTACAATCTTTTCTCCCCACATAGTAGGCGCAGTAGATACACGCAGATCTATATTTCTGTCTTTAACCTTGTAATTTATTCTTCCGTCCTGAGGTATTCTTTTTTCTGCTATATTCAAATTAGACATTATCTTTATCCTGCTGACTACGGGCTCCAACATTCCTACGTTGGTTCTCATCATTTCCTTTAGAACTCCATCTATTCTGAACCTTACTCTAAGCTCTATTTCGTCCGGCTCTATATGAATATCCGAAGCTCCGTTAAGCATAGCTCCTTCAACAATAGTATTGAGAAACTTAATTATTGGTGCAGCGTTTTCATCTTCCTCGGAAGTCTGTGTGATTTCTTTCGGTCTTATTCCATAGGCTCTTACATAGTCATCTACAGCTTCTTTAGCCTTGCTTTGCCCATAATATTTTTCGATGTTAGTCAGTACAATTTCCCGTCTGCATATAGCAGTCTTGACAACATAGCCGCTGTGCAGTCTTATTTCCTCTATGGCGTAGTAATTCAGCGGGTCTGCCATGGTTACCAGCAGTTGTCCGTTTACTTCCTCAACAGGAATAAGCTCATGTTTTCTTGCAATTGCCTCAGGAATGATATTTATTATATCTTGAGCTATATTTATATTATCTAAATTTATATATTGTATGCCCAGCTGATTTTTTACTGCCTCCATAATTTGGTCCTCTGTGGTGAGTCCCTCAGCTACCAGTACTTCTCCAAGCTTATTACCGCTGTTTCTCTGTAAAACCAGCACCTTTTGGAGCACTTCTTCAGTTATAACCCCTGAGCTTACCAGTATTTCTCCCAGTCTTTTTTTCACCTTAGGCATAATAATTCTCCTTACAACAAAATGGCCTAAAGCCATTTATATTTATAGTAAAATATGGATGCCGAAACATCCATATCTTATAGCAAACTATTTACTTACCGTAACTTGATTAATCTTTGTGCCGCCGTTATCTACTCCGAATACTGTGTATGATGTAGCAGTTGCTACTACTACCACTGAACCCTTAAGACTTGAATAAGAAGCTGTTGGATCAGAGGTTGCCACATATACTGCTGGTGCCGTTCCTGCAGTAATCGAGGTAACAACTTTATGATCACTAGAGAATGGATTAACTACATTTACATCTGCATCTGCCGTTGTTGCATTAAATGAAGCTTCCAAAGCACTTCTTACGTCATTAGCATCACTAATAAAATTTGCTCCAGTCTTCTGTTCAAGCATTCCCCTTACCGCATTTACATTAGTAGTTACCCCGGCATTTTTCGCATTGTTCTTGGCTTGTCCAGCTTTTGGTATAAGTACAACTGCCAGAATTGCAATTACCGCCAGAACTATCATAAGTTCAATAAGCGTAAAACCTTTTTTCTTCATACAAGCTCCCCCTTAGTTTTTATAACATTCAATATAACCTCATTATATATTTTTTTAATTTTCTTTTCAACAACTTTTGTAAAATTTCGGCATATTGTTAAGATTGTTTAACACTCTGTTCACAGAATCCTCTGTTAAAAAGCCGAAGTCCCACTAATCAACTCATATTTTGAGTTAATTAATGGGACTCCATTATATTACTGCCATATTCTATTCCCCTGCACTGTCAGATTCCTCAGAAGCTGTACCTACACTTATATTGCCTTGGCTGTCAATAGTAACTATAAACTTAGCAGCCTTATTTTCACCGAAGGTAGCCTCACCTGTAGAAACCGCCGAAAACACACGGCCTTGAAGAGGTTTAACCTCCTTTAAACCTGATTCTACAGCAGTTTTCCCTTGTGCCTCCGTTAAACTGGTTTTACCTGCCGAATCTATTGTAAAAGTCAATGTACCGGAATACGCAGAGCTAGGAATACTTCCATCTGTCACATACATAGTAACCGTCCTCTTTATTACATTAGCACTTTGAACATCTGCTTTATTAGCCGCATTATTTCTTAAATCAACCAGATTCGGAATTGCTATTGCTGCAATTATTGCAAGTATCGCCAGAACTATTATTAGCTCAACTATAGTAAAGCCTCGTTTTTTGTTTTTTTCTTTCATTAATGCACCTCCTATTAATACTTTAATAGGAATTATAGAC
>JAEZDX010000557.1 GCA_023417975.1 Bacillota bacterium | reverse complement strand
ATCTATATGTGCAACTATACAAAAGTTCCTAATATGTTTCTGTCTTTCACTCTGCATAATATACTCCCCGGAAAATTATATATCCGGAAAAGTGTTCACCCCCATTATGATTATAAACAACTACTTTGCTGCATGCTGTTAAAATCTATTTTAGATAATCAACATAAATTATAACACAGAGATATGAGAATCTGTCAACAATAACTCATATTACTTTTTTTGCTATATAGAAAGTACTAAACATCTTTATCTTGAGCTGTCACAAAATATGCAATTTTCAAGGATTTTTGGGACTCTTCAAGGTAATTAGATATTTACTCTCTATATAGAAAGTACTAAACATCTTTACTTCGAAGTATCACTATTAACCGTTGTTTGCTCCTTTGAAGTTATCTTTTCCTTATTACCTTTAAACATGCCGGAATTTATGTAGATAATTTTGTTACCTATAGAAAATCTTAAATCAAAAGGGCTCTTGGAAAAATACATTCTCAGTTTTATACCTTTCTTTTTATCCAACAGAATCTCGCCAAAAACATCGGACCTTTTTCTTCCATCGTCAAAAACATTAGTGTACACAGCCTCATTATATGCATTTCCATTAATTTTGTTATATTGAATATTTACATTTATTATGCCTATAAACACCATAATTGCTAACATGACTGAAATTATTACATACTTTTTTCTGGAAATCATAAAAAGCACCCCCTAGGTAGTAGATATATACCTATAAGGATGCTCTATTTTAAAGATATTTATTCACTTTTTCTTATTTAAATACTCAGCAATTATTCTTGCTATATATCTGCCGGAAGCTTTTGATTCATCTAAAGTATTAATGTTTGAACCAACCTCTATTAATATGGCATTATTGCTTTCGTCTTGGTTAAAATACTTTGAACCGTAATTATAATAATGTAATCCTCTGCAAAATCCCGGAAACAGTTTATCACTTATTTTTTGCAATTCACTTACCACTGCTGCATTTTTATCAAAATGAGGATTCTTTTTAGTAAGAACAAACATCATTTTTGACACATTTTCACCATTCATGTTCATTGTTACACTGCTTTTACTGTAAACCGCGTCTCTATGCAAATCTATAATAAGTTTAAAGTCCCCATATTTCTTTAAATACTTCTCTACTGTTTCTCTTGATCTATAATATGATTGGTTAAAGGATAAATTATGTACTGTCTTATCATGGGCTACGCTAATACCATATTTACTTTCAAGTTCATTTGAGAGTACATCTCCCACAGCGCACACATTCTTGGCCGCATCGTCATTGTAATTTCCGTCAGGATCATAGCTTTCCGTAGTATGTGTATGGTATATGAGAACTTCAGGCTTTGAATTGTCCAAAGGTTTATTTATGTCAGGGTTATCTACTTTAACATTAGTATTAGGAGTGGTATTTCCTCCATTGCCGTTTGAGTTTCCTGTATTCCCTTGTGTATTGGGCGCCGGAGGGTTCGCTATACTCACTTGCCCCGGTGTTAAATCAAAAGGATTAATACTTATAACATTATTGTATTCAGCAGTTTTCTCGACGCCACTCTTAGAATCCCCGCTGTAATTTATGTCCTTAAATAAAGATATCTCCTTGCTCATGATAGAAAGAGGATTATAGACATCTATTCCTAAAAGCTTAAGCAATTCTCCCTTTATGGAAACAGTCTGCTCCGCCATATCTTCATCTTCAAAGGATGTGACACCTATCAGCGGCATAGAACTGTTCAGAACCTTAGCATATAAAAGACTGTTTGATTGTCTGTCATTACTCCGATTTAGAAACAAATACTGAAAACTGTATACAGTCGCTCCAATTAAAAGCAGCAATGATATCATTATTCCTGCCGCCAGCTTATAATTATCGTTTCTCCTATTTACTCCACCGTAAAGCAATTTATTCCACCCTCTCTTTAGCAAAATTGTATCAAGAAAAGCTTTGAAAGTTAATTCATACTTTTCTTGATATAATAATTATATTGAGAGGTATGCCTACATATAACCTAAAAACATCGCTTATTTTAGACAGAAAGGAACTAAGTTATATTTACCTTCAATCATATTCAATTTAAAAATTTATTTATATCCTCTAGATCAAGAGCAGGCTGCAGTGCTATGTTTATACCGTTTGCTATAATCCTTGCCAATGAATCGATTATCATATCCACTTCTTTAGGCGTAACCATGAGATTCCCCACATATGGGTCCAGCACTTCTCTGATCATTCTTCCCTTTTCATTTTTGTCAATGGATTTCAGCATTTCATAGAACTTGCTTCCCGCATTAGCTTCCTTTATCATTGCATCTAACACAAGATCTATAGTGTCATTTGCCATAGTAGCAGCGTCTACTACAGTTGGAACCCCTACTGCAATAACAGGCACTCCAAGGGTTCTCTGACTTATTTCCATCCTCTTGTTTCCAACGCCTGAACCGGGAGATATTCCCGTATTCCCTATTTGTATCGTCTTATTAACCCTTTCCATTTTTCTTGACGCCAAAGCATCTATGCATACTATTAGGTTAGGCTTGATTTTATCAACAACACCCCTTATTATTTCTCCCGTTTCAATACCTGTGATTCCAAGAACTCCCGGAGCTATTGCGCAAACCGGGCGTACTCCTTCATCTATGCTGTCAGGTACAAGTTCCTTAAGATGCCTAGTTATCATCAATCTTGATATTACCTTTGGTCCTAGGGCATCGGGCGTTACATTCCAATTTCCTAACCCTACTACCAAAGCCGTCATACTGTCTTCAAGCTTCACTAATCCTTCAAGGCTCTGTGCCATGGCCTTACTTACGTCATCCATCACTTCACCGTCGTAATGAGCAAA